>CALGTP010000702.1 GCA_937902105.1 uncultured Actinomycetes bacterium | reverse complement strand
GCCGTGTCTCAGTCCCAGTGTGGCTGATCATCCTCTCAGACCAGCTACCCGTCGAAGCCTTGGTGAGCCGTTACCTCACCAACAAGCTGATAGGCCGCGAGACCGTCCCGATCCGGTAACCCTTTCGTCATCCCCCCATGCGAGGGTACGACGACATCCAGTATTAGCAGTCGTTTCCAACTGTTATCCCAGAGACCGGGGTTGGTTTCTCACGTGATACTCACCCGTTCGCCACTAGGTCTTCCCTCGTATTGCTACTCGGTAAACCTCGTTCGACTTGCATGTGTTAAGCCCGCCGCCAGCGTTCGTCCTGAGCCAGGATCAAACTCTCCGTCAAGAACTAACTGATAACTATTCGTTCGATTGCTCGATCGTGTCATCATCAGTGCGTTCGACAAGAGCGCAGTACTACCCAGGGGAATACCCGAGTAATGGTGTACTACGATCTGGCGAGCCGAGCCGAAGCTCGACCCATTAATTATATTTTGGTTCAACCGAAGTTAAACCGTTTTGAATTGACAGACAGACTCTTCGTCGGAGCATGGAAAACCAAGCCCTCTCGAATGTCTGCCCGCACTGTGCGTTCAGTCTTCTCTTCCGTTTTCAAGGAGCCTAAGCTCGGGGCACGCACATCAGAGCAGGGTAAACCCCTTTTCCAGCATGTTGGTGCCGATGCCCCAACCAGTCAAGACTGGCCTTTAGGGGCGAGTTGCAAATCTAGCGAACCAAAATGGTGTCACCAACCTGCCGAGCAGATTAATTTTCATTTAATTTGCGGAACACGCAGGGTTTTCACCCGATGATATGCAAAAGATGGAAATTCGTCTTGCCCTTGCGCAAAAGGATATAGCCACCAGGCAATAAATCCACATCTAGCAGGGATTTTGCCTCATGTAAGGGTTGTCCGTTGGCCTTATAACCATTTTGCGTCAAAGTTCGTCGAGCCTCACCGTTAGAGGCGGCTAATCCACTAGCGACCAAAACTCCGATCAGATCCCCCAAAGCGCTCTGACGAACGTCAGTTGAGGGGACCTCGCGGGCCACGACCTGAAGTGCCTGCGCCGAAGCGGTGTTCGGGTCTCCCCCAAACAAGATCTCCGCTGCCTCTTCGGCGGCTTTCTCCGCTGGTGCACCGTGAACCAAACAGGTCACGTCGTGCGCAAGAACTTTTTGTGCCACGCGTTTTTCCGGAGCCTTGAGATGATCAAGCATCACCGAGTGAATGTCATCAACAGATCGCAACGTGAGTTGCAACAAAAAACGTTCAACATCTTCATCAGGTAACTGCATCCAATATTGACGGAATTCATAAGGACTAGTTTTCTCGGCGTCCAACCACAACGCTCCGTGCACTGACTTACCCATTTTCGCGCCATCACTACGCGTCAGCAATGGCCACGTCAAACCAAAACCAGATCGACTCAAACGGCGGCGAATGAGATCAGTACCAGCCGTGATATTTCCCCATTGGTCAGAACCACCCATTTGCATTTCGACATTCTGATGTTCGCATAAATGCCTGAAATCATTGGCTTGTAGCAACATGTAACTGAACTCGGTATAAGAAATTCCGTGTTCACTTTCCATTCGTGCACGAACAGATTCTTTAGCCACCATTTGATTGACCGTGAAATATTTTCCAACATCACGGAGAAATTCGAGTGTCCCCATGGGAGCAGTCCACTCGGCGTTATCAACAAGACGCGCAGCGTTTGATGACGCAGCATCAAAATCAAGAATCTTTTCCAACTGTCGTTTGACGCACGCCACATTGTGATTCAACGTTTCGCGATCAAGAAGATTTCGTTCTTCACTTCGTCCACCTGGATCGCCGACCATTCCCGTTGCACCACCGGCAAGAACGACTGGTCGATGCCCCGCCAATTGAAAGCGACGCAACATGACTTGGCCTAATAAGTTGCCGGCATGCAACGAATCAGCCGTCGGGTCAAACCCCACATATACCCCGATTGGGCCCTCACTCAGGCGGGCCGCTAGCGCAGATCGGTCAGTGGAATCGTGGATTAAGCCACGCGCATCAAGGTCGGCGAGGAACTGCTCACCTGAGGTTGGAGAAGACATACCTAGGCATTATCTCAGTTCTGCACCCCAATAGGACTGATCAGTTACGGTGATATTTATGCACCAACTTGCCGAGACCTTCCGTCGGTTTGCGGTCACACACCAGCGCGCTGCCCCGCTATACAGCCAGATTGCCGATCGAGTCGCCGATGAACCAACGGTCTTGGACCTGATGTCTGCGGCTCCTGTCATGCAACGCATACCAGTGTTGTTATTTGCCTGCGCTCACCACCTGTTGTTAAGCAATCCAACGAGGGAACTGGCGGCGCATTACCCGAATATCTCCACATGTGAGCCCGACGGCGACGCCGGTGATCTCTTCGTGCAGTTCGTGCTTGAACATAGCGACGAGATGTCTACGTTGCTTGCTACTCGATCAACGCAGACCAACGAAATTAGACGAAGCAACTGGTTCCTTTTTCCGTTCGCGATGCTTGAGGGTGAACTCGGACCTCTGGCACACATCGATGTCGGTACGAGCGCTGGATTGAATCTACTTTTTCCGAAACTCACCTTTGACATTCACCCAGGCGGAAGCATCGGCGATACATCAGCTCTAACGATTCAGTGCGATGTGCGCGGGCAGCCTCCAGTCATTGATCACGTTCCTGCAGTGAATTGGTCAGTTGGGATCGACGCCCAGCCGATTGATGTGCATGACGAAGTTGCGGTGCGCTGGTTACAAGCGTGTATTTGGCCTGACCAAGTTGACAGGTTCACACGACTCCACAGCGCGATCGATCTCGCGCGTCAGAGCAACTTACGAATTGACACTGGTGATGCTGTCGAAAACATAGCGCGTCTTGTCGCTGAGGCGTCTACTCACGGTCATCCAACCGTCACAACAAGTTGGGTCATGAATTACCTCTCGCCAGCGCAACGCAACAGCTTCGTCAATGAACTTATTCGTATCGGTACAACCACAGATGTCAGTTGGGTCATCGCAGAAAGCCCACTCGAGACTCCTGAACTCCCTGTCACCAGCAGTGATGGTGAAGATATCACTGTTATTTCGTTAATCACATGGCGAAACGGTCAACAAGTCAGTACACGCCTGGCGCGAACTCATCCGCACGGAAATTGGATTCATTGGGGGCAGTAGTTATTTGCTGAGTGCTTCTTTCACAATCGTGGGGATGGGTGCGGGTCGTTGCGTCATGGGATCAACACTGACATACGTAATCACTGCGTCAAATCGCGAATCACCATCAACGTCTCCATTGATCGCCACATCAAAACTGCTGTTGCCCCATCGGGAGACTTCACACTTCATATCCAGAGTGTCACCGAACTTTACTGGTGAATGCCACGTGAGTTGCGTGGTCTTGAGCATGAAATCAAATCCCACAGCATGCAGATCGGTTGTCGTTCCGGCCTTCTTTAATTCATCAGCCAAAGCCAATCGTGTCCACGTATCAACTGCATCGTCGCAATAGGCAAAATAGTTTGCATTGAAGACAACACGTTGCATATCACACTCGCCGTAACGCACTTTAAGTGTGTGAACATACGGCACGGTGCTACATCCCTTGTGAGCCAACACGAACGAATTCTGTGATGGCATCAGCAATCATCTGCACAGCTACAGCTGCCAAGATCATGCCCGCGACCCGAGCGAGTAACAACACACCTGTCGGACGGACAATCTTTTGCACGAGGCCACTGAATCGCAAGGCAATCATTGAAATAAATAAAGCAACTGCGATAGCCAGCAGAACTGTGGCTGATTCACTAAAACCATCTGCCTTGCCGAAAAACACAATCGTCGCCACGATGGCTCCTGGACCAGCGAGTAACGGTGTACCGAGGGGAACCATAGCGATTGATGTGCGTTGTTCCGGTGTGGCCTCAATATATCCGTCATCGCCACCCTTGCCATAAAGAAGCTGCAGTGCAACTAGCAACAAGAGCAGACCCCCTGCACCTTGCAATGCCGGCACAGAAACATGCAAGTAGTCAAGGATCGTTTGCCCGCCAAAGGCGAACAAAACAATGACTAAGAACGCGGTGCCGATTGCCAAGAAGGCTGCACGATTCCGTTCTTTTTCTGACAGTTGCCGAGTGACCGCCAAGAAAATTGGCACGTTGCCCGGCGGATCAAGAATCACCAGCATCGTGACGAGCACTTCGCCGAAGAGTCTTAACGTCATGCGTTTTTCCAACTTGCAAGTGCCGCGGAAAACTTCTTGAGTTGTTCAGTGACTGGCTGAGGACCCGCACCGCCTGGAGTTGTGCGCATCCTGACACCAACACCTGGCGCAATTAATGCCGCTGCATCAGCGCCCAATGTCGGCTCTGCAGTGACCAAATCAACCAACGAACCTTCGCCGTTGAGCGAACGACGTACCAGCGCCCCAACGATGCCATGAGCGTCACGAAATGGCATACCGGCGCGCACCAAAAACTCGGCGAGGTCTGTAGCTGCCATTGTCGGGGCATCGGCTGCTGCCTTCATTCGTTCAGGAACGAAACGCGCCGTCTCAATCATTCCGTTCAATGCAGATAATGCCAGCGACACTTGATCCATGGCATCGAACAGTGGCTCTTTGTCCTCCTGCAAATCGCGATTGTAGGCCAGTGGAAGACCTTTCAGTGTTGTCAATAAGCCGACAAGATCACCGATCACTCGACCTGCTTTACCACGTGCCAATTCGGCGATATCAGCGTTCTTCTTTTGCGGAAGCATCGACGAACCTGTTGCGTATCCATCATCAAGTACCGCGAATCCGAATTCGTCGCTGGTCCACAGAACCCACTCTTCACCAATTCGTGACAAGTGAATTGCAATCATTGACAGCCCAAACAAAATCTCGACTACAAAATCGCGATCGCTGACTGCGTCAAGTGAGTTTTCAAATGGTCGCGCAAAACCGAGTTCCTTGGCCGTGAACGATGGATCTAAGGGCAGTGACGAACCTGCTAAGGCACCAGCACCGAGCGGCGATACATCGGCGCGCCTCAGGGCGTCTCGCAAACGATCGATGTCACGACCTAAGGCCCAACCATGAGCGAGAAGGTGATGCGCCAAGAGAACTGGCTGAGCCCGCTGTACATGGGTGTAGCCCGGTAGATACACAGCGTCGTCACCTGTCCCCGCTTCACGGGCGCGAGTCAACAAGGTTTCTTGTAGCGCGACGACACGTTGAACCACGAGTGGAACCTCGCGCTTACACCACAGCCGAAGTCCAGTCACAGATTGATCGTTGCGACTCCGACCCGTATGTAATTTGGCACCTGTCGCTCCACAAATTTCTGTGACCCGCCGTTCCACAGCGGTATGAATATCTTCGTCGCTGGGTGCGAAAACAAACGCCCCCGATGACATCTCATTTTCGACTGTGTCAAGAGCTTGCAAAATGGAATCTCGTTCGTTGCCTGTCAAGATTGCTACATGAGCCAAACCTTTGACATGAGCACGAGAACAATTGATGTCATCTAGCCATAAACGCCGATCAAAAGGCAGGCTCGCGGTGTAGGCCATCAACTCGTCTGCAGGCCCAGCGGAAAATCTTCCGTGCCACAATGTCTTGGAGTTTTCCTGCGTACTCACGAAACTTTTCTCGCTTTCGTATCCATGGTGATTCCTGCTAAATCGCGCAGTCGGTTCGCCATATCGGCACCGCCCACCTCTTCTGAAGCGATACAAAAAATCGTGTCATCGCCTGCAACAGTGCCGATCAGCCCCGACATTCCACTGCGATCAAGAGCCGAGGCGACAACATGCGCGCACCCTGGTGGTGTTCGCACGACAACCATCGGACCGCTGTGTTGAACATCGGCCACCCACTCGCCCATCACTCGGCGCAACTGTTCCTGCGGCGCTAGTCGCGCAGGGGCAAACTCGGGAATTGCGTATACCGTGTCACCACCTGGAACACGGACCTTGACTGCCCCTAAGTCCTCAAGGTCGCGCGAAACCGTGGCTTGAGTTGCGCTGATACCGTGACTGAGCAAAAGTTCGACCAACGCAGGTTGATTGGTGACGGCTTGCTGCGAGATCAAGGTGACAATCAGTTGCTGACGTTGTGCCTTGGTGCTCATAGTTTGACTCCCAACATGTGTGCAATCACGCCCCGTGAGGCATGGAGACGATTGTGACCTTGCTGAATAACTCTGCTCGCAGAACCATCAATGACTTCAGCCGTCACCTCATAGCCGCGATAGGCAGGAAGGCAATGCATGAAGATTGAGTGTGCAGCGGTCAATGCCATCATCTGTGCAGTGACTGAAAAAGCCCCAAAGATTTCTAGACGTTGAGCCTTCTCGGCCTCTTGACCCATCGACACCCAAGTATCTGTGTGCACAGCATGTGCCCCAGCGACAATTTCTTGTGCTCGAGAAGATTGTTCAATGGATCCTGATCCCAAAGACGAGATGCGTTGCAACTCATCGCTTGAAGCGTCATATCCCTCAGGACAGGCGAGTCGATAATGAGCGCCAAGGATCACGCAAATCTCCCCTAGTGAACGCGCCACATTGTTGTAATCGCCGACATAAGCCACAGTTTTTCCACTCAAGCTTCCGAACTCTTGCACCATTGTCAAAGCGTCAGCAAGACCCTGCAGAGGATGAGAAAAATCGCTCAACATATTGATAACGGGCACTGAACTTGCACTTGCAAGGCGCTCGACAATCCCATGTTTGAAAACTCTGGCAGCGATCAAGCCGTGATAGCCAGACATAATTCGCGCCACATCTTCAACTGGCTCACGAGTATCGAGACCGACTTCTTCGCCACGGGTATAAATCGGATGTCCACCGAGTTGCACGACGGCGATCTCCATGCTGTGTCGCGTTCGATTGGATGGCTTTTCAAAAATCAGAGCGGCACCGATAGGCGTGCCCTCGCTGGAACGCAGTGGATAACCAAGACTTGAGGGCTGACATTGAGCTAACTCAAGAACTTGATGAATCTCGTCAATGTCCAGATCGGTGATATTCAGTAAGTGTTTCATGCCACGGTGGCACTGAGGCCGACTCCTTTGGCTAGAACAGTTGCGATCTTGGCAATCACTTCATCCATTTCGGCAATCGACACAGTGATTGGTGGAGCAAGTCGCAATGATGTGGCATTCACCGCGTTGGTGACGACGCCCTGATTCAAGAGTTCCAGATACACCGCTTTAGCATCTCGGTTCGGTCCTAATTCAACTGCCCGTAAAAGGCCTTGCCCGCGTACTTCGACAACTCCCGCAACCTTGGATAATTCTTCAGCGAGATACAGACCTTTATCACGCGCCAAGACTGGAGCATTGATGTCACGCATCTGATTAATGACTGCGCAAATCGCTGCTCCGGCTATCGCCGTACCGCTATAGGTTGAGCCATGATCACCAGGTTGAAAGACCGCTGCTACTTCTTGTTTGGCCCAACATGCACCAACGGGGAAACCGTTGCCTAACGCTTTTGCCAGTGTCACTACATCAGGCACCACGCCGGCATGTTGAAAACCAAACCACTCGCCCGTTCGCGCCATGCCAGTCTGAACTTCGTCAATCATCATCAAAAGGCCACGCTCATCGCACAGGCTCCTGATCCCTTGGAGATACTCCTTTGATGCGGGGATGACCCCGCCCTCACCCTGCACGGTCTCAATGAGAATCGCTGCCACGCTCGGATCAATGGCTGCTGTAAGTGCCGCAAGATCACCGAATGGAACGTGGCGAAAACCATCAGGCATCGGTTGGAAAGGCTCGTGTTTGGCGGGCTGTCCAGTTGCCGCCAAGGCAGCCAAAGTGCGACCGTGGAAACTACCCAATGCCGATATCACAACATGACGTCCGCGGCCACCAAATTTTCGCGCCAACTTAAGAGCAGCCTCGTTGGCTTCTGCCCCGCTGTTGCACAAGAATACTTGACCATGTGCGCCCGAGGCTTCAAACATCAACTCGTTGATCGCTAGTGCGGCTTTGGTAGCCATTGGATTAGCGAAAAAATTACTCACATGGAGCAAAGTATTTAATTGCTCAGACACCGCTGAGGCAATGACTGGATTGCTGTGTCCAAGTGAGACAACAGCTATACCCGATAAGAAATCAAGATAACGCTTGCCATCGGTGTCCCATAGTTCAGTCCCTAAACCCCGTTCAAACATCACTGCCGGAGCACCAAAGACAGGCATAAACGGACAGTGCGGCTGACCAGCAGTTGCAAACATATGCGCACTCATGACACGACTCCTGGGGTTGCGAATTTCTTGGCTTCGACCATCGTTCCGATACCCGAATCAGTAAACAGTTCGAGCAATAAAACGTGAGGGATCCGACCATCTAAAATGTGGGCGCGTTTGACTCCGTTGCGCACAGCACGAACACAACTCTCGACCTTAGGAATCATTCCCCCAGCGATCGTTCCATCTTTCATCAGTTCATCGAGTTCGTCTGGCGTTGTTTGACGGATCAAACTCTCAGCGTCAGTGACTATGCGTCGCAGTCCTTCAATGTCGGTGAGATACACCAACTTTTCGGCACCTAACGCCTCTGCAATAGCACCAGCAACGGTGTCAGCATTGATGTTGTAGGCCTGACCGCTTGCATCAACGCCGATCGTGGCGACAACGGGAACAAACTCGTCATCAAGTAGGCGTTGCAAAATTCCAGGGTTGATTTTCTCTACGTCACCAACGAAACCAAGTTCTGGATCCTTAGCACTCGCAGTAATTAAGGCGGCATCCCCACCGCTGACGCCGACAGCGAATCGCCCATGAACATTTATTGCTGCCACAATTTGCGGATTGACTTGTCCACTTAGAACCATCCGCGCAATATCAACGGTCTCGGCATCGGTCACCCGCAGACCGTTACGGAATTCCGTTGTTTTACCTAAGCGCGTCATCAGAGCACTGATTTGCGGTCCACCACCGTGGACAACAACTGGCTTGAGACCAACAAGTCGCATCAACACGATATCTTCAGCAAAAAGCGCCAAGGCATCGGCTTGCGAGCCTCCGGCTAAGGCGTTGCCGCCGTATTTCACGACAACAACTTTGTCGGCAAAGCGGCGAATGTACGGTAATGCTTCAATCAGCACCGCAGCCCGCGACTCGGGACTCAGCACCGTCGTCAATGACACATTACTTTGCGCACTCATGGATACACCCCTATCGAAGTCAGACCAGCGGTCTCTGAAAGCCCAAGGGCCACATTGGCTGCTTGCACTGCACCACCCGAAGCACCCTTGCACAAGTTGTCTAAAGCACTAACGACGATGACATATCCAGTTCTCTCGTCGAAACGCGCAGTGATATGTACCGCGTTTGAGCCGAGCGTGGCTTTGGTTGATGGAGATTGCTCACGCACCACGACAAATGGTTCGTCAGCATAAAACTTTTTTAAGGCTGCGAGCAAGGACTCCGTTGAGGTGTGGCTGGGGTCGGTGGGTCGGGCGTAGCACGTTGCCAGGATCCCCCGATTCATTGGCACGAGATGCGGCGTGAACAGAACTTGCGCGCCGATCTGCTCTTGCATCTCAGGTGTATGTCGATGATCAAGTAATCCGTAAGCATTCATGTCTTCGTTCACCGTGGTGAAATTGTTGGACTGCTTGGCTTGGCGACCGGCACCAGATACGCCACTGGCCGCGTCGACGATGATTCCGGAATTGCTGATCAGCCCCAATCGCACTAGCGGAGCAAGAGCCAAAGTCGCAGCCGTGACATAACAACCAGGAGTTGCAACCAACTGGGCGCCAACAAGTTGCTTCCTATGCAGTTCGGGAAGTCCGTAGACAGCTTGCGCGAGAAGATCGGGTTGGTCGTGAGTGAATCCATACCACTTGGGATACGCCGAAGCGTCTTGCAGGCGATAGGCAGCCGAAAGATCGACCACGCATCCAACTTTGCCAACGAGAACTGGCGCCAGGGCAAGACTCGCTTCATGCGGGATTCCAAGAAAGGCCACATCTACGCCGTCAACTTGTTGAGCGATTTGGTGGGTCAAAGTGGTCGGGTCCGAGTCGGCGAAGACCATCTCGGGGTAGGACACCGCCAAACTGGGATACAACGAGGAGATGAGCGACCCGGCCTGGCTATCGCCCGTGGCAAGAACCAACTCGAGGTTCGGGTGACCCGCGATCAGGCGCATCAGTTCAACCCCGGTATATCCCGAGGCCCCGATAATGGCGACTTTTTTGATTGCTGTACTCACAAGGAATAATCATACAATCCAATGAATAGGAATACAACGACCTTACTGGCGCGCTCGTAACTGCGCTTAGACAACAAGCGTGAGAACATGGACAGATGGCCCGTGCTCGTGGTTTCTCCCTACCATCAACGAAAGGCCGACTTTTGGTTGCGGCCCCGCCCCTGACTGACCCCAACTTCGACCGCAGCGTGCTGTACATCTTGGAACATAACGAAGGTGGTGCATTAGGTCTCATGCTGAACCGTTCCAGCAATGAGCTCAGGATCGAACTTGACTCGTGGGTGGATCTCTTGACCCAACCCCAAGTACTTTTTAGTGGCGGACCAGTCGAAACTCATGCCTTGATCGCCCTCGGGATGATTCCTGGGAAAACTCCTGACGGCCAAACTTTCGTGTCTGTGGATTGCGTGGCCCCGATTGACCTTGACTGCGATCCCGCCCTATTGGAACCTCGCCCAAGTTTGCTCCGTATCTTTCACGGTTACGCCGGATGGGGCCCCCAACAACTTGATGCCGAACTTGAAGGTGGCGCGTGGTTGGTGCTGAATGCACTCGTGAGTGATGTATTCACGCAGACTCCCGAGGATTTATGGGAAACAGTTTTGCGTCGACAAAAAGGTGAAGCCAGTTGGCTGGCTGACTGTCCAAGCGATCCCACCCTCAACTAATTGGTGGAACTGGTGGCGAGTTATACCCGATTTCGGGTATAACTCGCCACCAGTTCCACCAAGGATGATCGCCGAATCACAGGACGATATAGCCACACCTGAGAGTGAACTTACGATCAATCCACCAAATAGCCACAAAACAGCACGGCGTCATCGGACGTCACCAACTTTCGGGGATCGGCGTCTCTCCTAAACAGTTGCAAACACTCAAGAAAAAGGGCCATCTCATCGCCCATCAGGGCAATACCTTTCTTCTGCCAGGTTCGAGTAATTCGCTGTTGCAACGCATCACAACAGCGACATTGGCGGATACCGGACGTGGCATCGCTTCACACCGCACCGCTGCGTTTCTCTGGGATTGCTGGAATCTTGCTGAAGCCGACGAGATTGACATAATCGTCAGCGGGCGTTCCCACAGCGCTGCGACACCAGGTATGACCTCACACTCACCGCGTGACATGCACAACCTCTCACCGATTCGTCGACTCGCAATCCGCACGACCATCCCCTCACGAACCATTATTGACTTCGCTGCAGTCGCGCCGTACGCACTTCAGTCAATGACTGAACGCATGCTCTTCGCTGGTCACATTTCTCGAGACCGTCTGATCGCTGCTGTGGCCCAACACTCAAGACATGGACGCACTGGAATTGGCGCAGTACGAAAACTGCTTGCTGAATGGCCGTACACCGATGATGTTGCCGAATCAGTTCTTGAACTTCGGATGCAATCGCTGCTGGTCGGTACTCCCTTTAGCGACTTCGTGACTCAACTGGAAATTGGCTCTTATCGTGTCGACTTCGCGTGGCTAAGTTGGAAAATTGTCTTGGAATGCGACGGTTGGGGCAAGGTGGACTCATCAGCGTATTTCGCGCGGGCAGCGCGACGAGACTCGTTCCTACAAAGCAAAGGTTGGCTGGTTCTACATTTTACTTGGGCCGAAATTACGCGTCGACCGGGTTTGGTGCTCGCAGAAATACGCCGCGCCTTCATCACCCGAGGCTGGCTTGGTTGAACTGGTGGCGAGTTATGCCCGAATTCGGGCATAACTCGCCACCAGTTCAACCAAGGGAGTGGAGTGGCGGGTTAGCGGAGTTGGGCGCCAAGTTTTGTAGCACCAGCGATGCACTTCTCGCGCACGGTCGCAACATCCGCGTCAGTCAACGTTCGATCATGAGCCTGTAGGCGCAAACGGAAAGCAAGACTCCGAGAATCGCTTGCATCTTTACCGCGATAGACATCAAATAATGTCAGATCAACTAAGAGGACGCCGGCCGTTTGACGCAGAGCCTTCTCAATTTTTTCAGCAGTTACCGATGTCGGCACGGTAAACGCCAAGTCAATATCACTAGATGGATAGCGACTCGTGGGTTTCCATTGGGCGACCTTGGGTTCAATCGCCAAGAGGCGCGAAAGATTCAATTCAAGGACGGCGACCCGTTGGGTGATGTTGTAGGCGTCCAACACGTCAGGATGAATTTCACCAACTGCACCGACGACATCTTTTCCAGCAGACAAGGTTGCTGATCGTGTCGGATGCAAACCTGATGGCACCTGCGATTGATCCAAGCGCGCTCCCCAACCCATGGCCGTTGCTAATTCGCGCCACACTGCGACTGCCTGCGGCGCATCAGATCCAGCGATGACGACACCTAGTGCTTCGGACTCATCAGGCAAAATATCCGAACTCGTCGGATAGACATGTCCGATCTCGTAGAAACTCACTCCGGTACGTCGATGGGATTCGTTGAAGGCAATAGCTTTCAGCAAACCAGGTCGCAAGGAAGTGCGCAGCACATCATCACCAACGACGAGTGGATTTACCAAGCGCACTGCCACATCAGGTAATCCTGCGTTGGATAGATCGCCGTCAGTCAAAAATGGATGTGGCATCGCTTCATTAAAACCAAGGCCAAGAAGAATCTCATGAAGACGGCGGCGGCGATGCTGAATCACGCTCAATCCACCTGGTTGGGTTGACTTCGGAACAGTCTTACCAAGATTGTCGTAGCCAAAATGGCGAGCCACTTCTTCAACGATGTCAATTTCAAGGGTGCAATCAGGTCGCCAGGATGGAACCGTGACCCAGAAATCAGCACCAGCTTGCTGACACGAAAAACCAAGCGGGACAAGAAAATCTGTGATCTGAGATGCACTGAAAGTCTTTCCCAAGAGAGCACTCACTCGTGCAGGACGCACGTAAATGCTTTTGGGTGGTGGAATCGATTCACTGCGTTCGTCCACCATGCCTTGATGAACCACGAGGTCTGGACAGGTCACACGGAGAAGTTCAACAAAGCGCGCTATTGAGATGTCAATACCAAAGGGATCCATACCGCGCTCGTTGCGGGCCGAGGCTTCACTACGCAAATTCATGCGAGCCACGGACTGCATCACCGCGATGGGTTCAAACCATGCTGTTTCCAAGGCCACGACCGTTGTCTGTGGGCTGATCTCCGTGTTCTGACCGCCCATAATTCCAGCGATACCGATAGGTCGATTGGTCGCATCACAAATCAACAGATCATCAGCAGTTAGAACGCGCTCAACACCGTCAAGCGTGGTGATTTTTTCACCCTCGGCGGCTAAACGAATCTTGAATCCTCCACCACCGAGTGTTTCGAAATCGTAGGCGTGATTTGGCTGATTGGTTTCGAGCATGACGTAGTTCGAGACGTCAACCACGTTGTTGATTGAGCGCATGCCCGCCGCTGCCAGGCGACTGACCATCCAGTCAGGCGACTGTGTGATGCGAATGCCACTGATGATGATTGTCGTGAATCGCGCGCAACGATCGCCTGCGACGATTTCTACTGGCGCACTCCGACTGTCTCCAGTGACAGCCAAAGTCGGAACAGATTGAATAAACGGCACTTTGAAACGAGCAGCCAAGTCACGAGCCACGCCAATATGCCCATAAGCATCGGGACGATTGCGCAACACATCAATGTCGTACACGATCTCTTCTGCAAGACCAAGTGCTTGACCGTAGGGAACGCCAAGCGGTGTCGCTGGATCCATGATCAAAATACCCTCGTGATCATCGCCGAGACCAAGTTCGCGAGCCGAGCAACACATACCTTCGCTCGGGATACCAACAATGGGTTTGGTTTCGATCAAACGGCCGTCGGGCATCGTCGTACCAGGCGTTGCCCACGGGATGATGTCGCCAGCTTGCATGTTAAATGCCCCACACCACACGTGATGTTCGGTGCCATCACCATTATCAAGAAAGACGCGATGCACTTTGGCGGCATCGGGATGACGTTGCGTTTTAATGACCCGCGCGGTGATCACACCAGCCACAGTTGCGCCAACTTTTTCAACACTTTCAACAGCAAGACCGATATCTGATAAGGCAAATGAAATCGCTTCGCTGTCATCAGGAAGAGCCGCTAGATCACGCAACCAAGAGTGGACAATCTTCATCGCTATCTCTCAGAACTGCTCAATGAATCGAATGTCATTGGTATACATCTCTCGGACATCGCCCACACCATGTCGTTCCTTAGCCATGCGATCAATGCCGAAGCCGAAAGCGAAACCGCTCCATTCCTCGGGGTCAAGTCCGCCAGCGCGCAAAACATTGGGGTGCACCATGCCGCAACCTCCGAGTTCAAGCCAATCACCCTTCGGCGTGCGGATATCAAACTCGGCAGAGGGCTCAGTGAATGGGAAGTAACTTGGGCGCAGACGACTCGTAAATCCGGCTCCAAAGAAAGCCTGAGTGAAGGCTTCAATCGTTCCCGCTAGATCAGCCAGGGTGATGCCACGGTCAATCACGAGGCCTTCGATCTGATGAAACACAGCGAGGTGTGTGGCATCAGTGGTTTCATTACGAAACACACGACCAGGCATAATCATGTAGATCGGGGGTGCCACATTTTGCATGACGCGAATTTGTACTGGCGACGTGTGCGTACGCAGGACCGTACTCCCAGGTTGACCATGATCGACGTAGAAAGTGTCGTGCATACTGCGCGCTGGATGCGATGGGGGCATATTCAAGGCCTCAAAGTTGTACCAATCGGTTTCCACCTCGGGTCCTTCGGCGACTTGGAATCCAAGACCAACAAAAACATCTTCCAGTCTCTGCCACGCCTGAGTCACGATATGAGATTTACCCCGACCCGCAACGGCGAAATGCTCTGTGAGATCAAGAGCCTCAGCAGATAACTGCACATTTCGCTCAGCACGACCGAGCAACGCCCGACGTTGCGCAAGTGTGAATTCAACAGCAGACATCGCTTCGTTGAGGGCTTGCCCAGCCGCTTTTTTCTCATCCACCGTGGCCAATTTGCCAAGGCCATTCTTGAGCAGAGCGAGCGGACTCTTCTTACCCAAAAGTTCAGTATCAAGCTGACGCAACTCATCAATAGTTAAGGCATTCGCAATACTCTGCTCAGCGGCAGCACGGGCGGCATTGATGTCAACAATCATGGCAAGACCACCGTACCCGAGGCTGCCCTACGCTGACGGGCAACTTCAAAACACAACACGGTGGCGGCCATAGCCACATTTAAACTCTCCCCCGCACCCGATTGGGGAATCGTCACCCATTCGTCAACCGCCGAGGCATCTGCAAGCCCATGTGCCTCGTTTCCAAGCACCACTGCGACTCGCCGCGTCCAGTCAACTGAGGTGTATTCACTACCGAGATGTGATGAGGTGCCCACACAGATCAGGCCCGCCCGCGCCACATCTTCGAGCGAGACTCTCTCTAGGATCGGCAGGCGAAAAATGCTTCCAGCAGACGAGCGCACCACTTTTGGGTTACTCGGATCTACTGAACCCGATGTCACGACACACGCATCGGCACCAGCAGCTTCAGCAGAGCGCAACATTGTGCCAAAATTGCCAGGATCAGAAATACCATCGGCGACGATCACGAAAGAAGCTCGCGTCAATATGTCTGCGTTGGCAAATTGACGGGTGACAATGGCGAGAATCGGTTGCGGAGTCTCGGTCGTGGCAACCTTCTCCATCACTCCTGCAGCTAAAAAGTTGACCACTCCCGCACCATCAATCGGACTGGCTCCAGGTGTCAAGAACTGTGCTTCAACATGCCATCCGGCGCGCACTGCTTCGGTAATCAAAATCGCACCTTCGACAATGAAGGCACCTTCCTCGTCACGCGAACTGCGACGCCCCGCAAGGCGCCGCAGTCGTTGAACACTTGGATTGCTGAGAACCAGTTCGTGGTTCAGGAGATCTCGCTCAGGCGAGTGCCGCCTTGGCCGCCTCACAGAGGTGGCCGAATGCAGCAAGGTCGGTGACAGCCAGATCAGACAAGATCTTGCGGTCGACTTCAATACCAGCCTTATTCAACCCATCAATGAAACGGCTATAGCTCATGTCATGAAGACGACAGGCCGCATTGATGCGCTGGATCCACAAACGGCGGAACTCGCCCTTCTTGGCTCGACGGTCGCGGAATGCATACTGACCCGAACGCATGACCTGCTCATTGGCAGCACGCACGGAACGGCTTTTATTACCGTAATAACCTTTGGCACGTTCTAGCGTCTGCTTACGACGCTTCTTCGAACCGACTGCACGCTTAACTCTGGCCATCGGATTTCCCTTCTCTCGTTCTTATCTTGTGACGTAATTGGTGGGGGTGGTAAAACTCAGCGCAGGCCGAGTAGACGCTTGATCTTCTTGATATCACCGGAGTGCACATCAACCATGCCGTCGAGACGGCGGGTACGAGTGGACGGCTTCTTTTCGAACAAGTGCTGACGGTTCTGCTGCAGACGACGAATTTTGCCGGTGCCGGTCTTCTTGAACCGCTTGGCGGCTGTTTTGCTGGTCTTCATCTTTGGCATGACTGGTGTCCTTTAATCAAGGGTGTTCGGAAATTTATTCTTCGGAGACTGCTGGAGTTTCTATAACTTCGATGGGTGCTGTTTCCAGTGCAGTTTCGATCTCAGCAGCTGGATTGACATCCACTACCGATTCAACGGCAGTTGCTGCTTTTTCTTTCTTCACTGGTTTTTTGTCAGGAACGAGAACCATTGTCATGCTGCGTCCTTCAAGCCGAGCTTGTGTTTCCACTTTGCCAACGCTCAAAATCTTTTCAATGACTTCATCGAGAATTTTGCTCCCCAACTCTGGGTGAGCCATTTCTCGGCCACGAAACTGGAGCGACACCTTGACCTTGTGGCCTTCGGCGAGGAATCCCTGTACGTGACGCACCTTGGTGTCGAAGTCGCCGCGCCCAATCTTGGGTCGGAATTTGACTTCTTTAACGGTGACGTGAGCCGTCTTCTTGCGTGCTTCGCGCGCTCGTTGGGACTCTTCATACCGAAACTTGCCATAATCCATGATGCGGCAGACCGGCGGGTTGGCAAGAGGTGCGACTTCAACGAGGTCGAGGTCTATCTCTCGAGCGAGGGCCAAGGCGTCGGGGACGGTCTTGATACCTAATTGCGCTCCATCGGGTCCGATCACCCTCACTTCACGAGCGCGGATGCGTTCGTTATAGCGAGGTTCGGCTATTGGCGGTGCTATGGCTGTTCACTTCTGTGCAAAGGGCTAACCTCCCGGAGTTACGGATACATGGCGACGCGAAGTCGACACGGGTTAGCCGCTGTCGCGGCCTTCTCGCAATGACCTGAACGCACGTTCCGATTGCTCGGAGATGGTCAGGTGGGGGCAACAACCCCACTTCGCCTCAGTTGTGAGAGATAGCGTAGCCGCACATGGCCCCAAAACGGTCATAGTCCCCGAAACACCTACAGGAAGATCTGATGAATAACGCCCGCAACGAAGACAACGCCGAGCCAGAAGTGGCCGAATCCCTTGAAGCCGTCGCCGAGGCCCGCCAACGCTTAGCTGAAGCACCCGCCGAGATGGTCATTTCTAACCATGCCATGGGTCTGTACGAACTAGCCGCCATCCATCTCACCAGCAGTCCCCCTGATCTTGTTGAATCAGCGCTGGCGATCGATGCCTTAGCCTGCCTCGTCGAAGGTCTGCAGGAACGTCTCGGCGAAAACTTTGAAGTCCTCAAAGATGCCTTGGCGAATATCCGGCTTGCTTTTGTACAGGTCAAGAATTCTCTGTAGTTCGCAACGCTCGTCCGTTGCTGACCATCACTCCCTCAGCAAGAAGTAAACGTTGTTGTTCAACTTCAAGTCCTGGCACCAAACGACCTTGGGCATTGACGACCCTCCACCACGCAAGATCTAACTCTTCGGCGTACTTGGCCAGGACGCGACCCACAAAGCGCGCCTGTTTGGGGTAGCCCGCATCGCTAGCCACCTCGCCATAGGAAACAACTTTGCCACTCGGCAGCGACATGAGGACCGCAACAATGTCTTGAGTACGACGGTCGTCAGGCAGGACGAATTGCACTGGCTTCGTTTCGACTGAACTTCGTCAGCAATTCGAAATTCACAGTGCTGCCGATATCTATTGCTCGCGAGCCATCTGCAATTTCCGCGCAATGAAACATCACAATCGCGCCATCGCTAGTCATGATCTGACCAAGACCAACATGGGCATCAAAAGATGTCACAGTGCCGCTTAACATGGCAAGAAGTCAGGCCACGATCTTGGAAATCGGCATTTCCAAAAGATCTGAAGCGCCGGCATCCTTGAGAGCAGGGATGAGAGTGTTAATCGTGCGCTTTTCTACGACTGATTCAACAGCAAATCCCCCACTGGCGAGTTCGCTAATTGTCGGCGATTTTGCAGATGGCAAAACATTGAGCACCCTCTGCAAATCGTCAGTACCAACATTTAGTTTGACGAGCACCTTGCCACGCGCATCGAGAGTGCCTAACAATAAGGTCATCAATTGGTTCATCGCGTGACGCTTCTCTGGGTCAGCAAATGCTTGCTTATTAGCAATCATCTCGGTGTAACTCACCAGCATCGTGTCAATCACGCGCAGACCGGCGGCGCGTAACGCTCGTCCCGTTTCCGTAATGTCAACAATGCAGTCCGCAATATCGGGGATCTTTGCTTCAGAGGCACCATAGGACAAACGGATATCTGCTTGAATGCCGCGCTCGGCAAAATAACGCTCGGTCAGACTTGGGTATTCAGAACTGACGCGCACACCAGGCGGCAAATCAGACACACTTTGAGCGGTGCTGTCTTGAGCCACGGCGACAACAACCTTGACGGGGTCAGTGGTTGCTTTGGAATACTTCAATTCACCAAGACTGTGTACATCGCTCTGCGTTTCTTCAACCCAATCGCGCCCAGTGATACCGATATCAAATAAACCTTCAGCCACATACTGCGGTATTTCCTGTGGGCGAAGAATTCGCACGTCAATGATGCGTGGATCATCAATAGATGCTTTGTAATCGACATTGGAGGAACGCCGAATCGGCAGGTCAGCCGCTTCAAAAAGATCGAAGGTGGCTTTCTCTAATGAGCCTTTGGGGAGCACAATGCGTAACACACTGCTTACGCTATCGGTATCGGGCGAGCCCCACGGGTTGATTTAGTGAGTCGTGGGCGCATCGGCGAGTAACTTCACGGCGTGTGGCAGCACATCCACGATGGCCTCAATCTGTTCCACGCACCCTGTGGGCGAACCAGGCGTATTGCAGATGATGGCTTGGCCACGGATGCCGACAATGCCCCGAGATAGCCGACCCAACGGACTCACCAAACGCATCGCTTCAGCCAAACCTGGAGCCTCACGCTCAATCACGCGACGTGTGCCTTCGGGGGTTTGATCACGCGGAGCAAAGCCTGTGCCACCAGTGCTGACAACAATTCCTGAAAAGCCTTCTGTGAGAGCCGTGAGAACTCGCGCCACATTGTCGGCGCCATCCGCCGTCACGGCCCGTTCGACAACCACGAACCCGTGCCTCTCGAGGGCCTCTGCCAACTTTTCGCCAGATATGTCCTGACGCGTACCATGCACTACCCCGTCACTGACGGTGAGAACCTTGGCTTGAATCGGTGACGGTTGATCAGTCATAACGGCGACGGTATCGGATGAGAACCATGCCATCAGTATCAGCGTGATGTGGGAGCACTCGGGTCCCGATGCCAAAATCACTCCACTCGTCACCAAGAGGCGGCAAACCCGCATCACCTTCGCGCCCGACGACATCGAAACCTGCGGGCACTCCGTGATCAATAGATTCAGATGCCGTCACCGTGCACACGCTGTACACCAAAACCCCGCCTGGCTTCACCAAAGATGTTGAGGCATCAATGAGTTTCTTCTGGAGAAGACCCAACTCATCAACATCTGCGGCAGTCATCCGCCAACGGGCATCGGCACGGCGGCGCAATGCTCCCAGACCCGAACATGGGGCATCCAACAAAAGGCGATCAAAACTATTGTCGCCGAAGGGTGGCATCATTCCGTCAGCAGCAACCACTGGCAAGTGATAACCCATGCGTCGTGCATTCTGCGCCACGAGTCCTGCACGCGTGAACTGCAGATCCGCGCCGATCACCGTGGCACCAGATGCAGCAATGCCAGTGGCTTTGCCACCTGGCCCTGCACACACATCCAAAATCAGTTCGCCTTTCTTGGCACCCACCGCAGCAGCGACCCACTGGCTGGACTCATCTTGCACATAACCGTCAGAGCGCATCGAAACCGGAGGTGGCACATTCATCCGCTCAAGAGACATGAGAGCATCTTCGGCTGACATCTCTTGGTGAAACCGTTGCGCTATCCAATCGGGATAACTCAGCCGCACCGCATCTTGGGGCCAGATCATGGTGACCGTGGAAACCTTGCGTAAGACGGCATTGACAAAACCACTTGTTTTGCGCGGTGCAAGATCAACAGTGGCGGAAACCGCAGCGTGCGGTGGCACTCCCCCAAAAACCAATTGATACGCCCCGAGACGCAACAGTGTTCGCGTCGCATCATCAGGTTCGCTCATCACGAAGCGATCAATCAACGCATCACAAGCCCGACGCATCCGTGTCGTTCCGTACACCAAATCTGTGGCGAATCGCCGATCAGCATCAGAAAGTTTCGATCGCGAGAGAATCGTCGGCAAAACAAGATTTGCGTATGCCCCATCGTGGTCAATGCGCATTAACGCAGATAATGCAATTGAACGCGAGGTCTCACTCACTACTTAACTTCTCTCCAGTTGTTGGGCGTGCGCCATTGATCCACGAGGCGATGTCCATGCGCGGTTTTCCTTCGGGTTGCACCACTCGTACATCAAGCAATCCATGTGAGGTCGCAATATGTACGGTTGCCTTCTCAATTCGTAAAGTACCTGGAGTGTCAGAAGTGCTATCAATAACAATCGCCTCATGGATTTTGAGACGCTTGCCACGAAACAATGACCAGGCTCCACCCAAACGAATCAGTCGCGAAATCTGTTCTGCCGAATCAGTCCAATCAATACACAATTCAGCAGGTTCAATCTTTTTTGCGTATGTTGACTCACCCTGCTGAGCAACAGGTTCACGCAAACCATCGCGCAACTGATCAAGCAAAAGTTGTGTACCAGCATCCATCAATGTGCTACGTATTTCATCAGCTGTCGTTGATGCAGTAATGGCCATCGTGCTGCGACCCAAAACTGCCCCAGTGTCTAGACCCTCTTCAACCTGCATCAAACAAACCCCAGTCTGCTCATCGCCAGATAGGAGCGCCCGTTCAATGGGTGCGGCCCCACGCCAACGCGGCAATAAGGAGACATGCAAGTTGAGCATCGGCACGACCTGCAAGACAGGTGCTTTAATGAGCGCCCCGTAGGCCACGACCACGGCAAGATCAAAAGGTTTTTGCTGATGAATGTCAATCAGGTCCTGCACTGTGTGAGAGACGTTCAGTCCGAGTTCAATCGCAACTGCTTTGACTGGACTGGGATGTAGATCATTTCCACGTGCCCGACGCTTGTCAGCACGGGTGATGACGTGGACTACTTCAACACCTGCGCCAACAAGCGCGCGTAAGACCGGAACCGCCATATCTGGAGTGCCAAGAAAGGCAACCCGCCGCACAGGACCCTTGGGTAAGGGCGCCAGACCCTGCGACATCATGCTCACTCGGCGCGCAGGCGGACGATGCCTTCAACGGGATCCACCTGCTCAGTGATCATGATGTATTGCGCCATGGCCTGTTTACGTTGCTCGGGCTGCATACGGTCAAACATCAACACCCCGTTGAGGTGATCCAACTCGTGCTGGAACAATCGCGCTTCTAACTCATCGGCCTCAAAGGAGATCTCGTTGCCGTTGAGGTCGACGCCCTTCATCAGCACGGTCTTTGGGCGAGTCATCTCGACATACAGACCAGGAATGCTCAGGCACCCCTCGTCATAGACCCACTCGCCGTCCGACTCAACAATCTTTGGGTTCAAAATCACCAGCGGTTCGTCGTCCATGTCCCAGACGAAAATCTGACGCTGGATTCCAACTTGAGGAGCCGCTAGCCCGATACCAGACTCACTTTCATAGAGGGTCTCAAACATTTTTTCAACAATTTTGATCACTTTTCCATCAATGTCTGTGACCGCTGCCGCTTGAGTTAAAAGCACGGGATCACCGAAAGTGCGAATTTTGTACGTCATACCTGACAGGCTACCCATGACATGTCTTTACCCGATGCTCCCAAAAATTTTCCTACCCCTCATTACTTCAACGCCGAACCCGAGGTTGCCTCGGCACGGCGGACCATTGAGGTGTCCTTGGCTGACGGAACTTTCAGTATCCAAACCGACACCGGCGTATTTTCCCATGGTCGAGTTGACGCCGGTACCAAAGTCTTGTTGATGGAAGCCCCAGAATTGCCCGCCACTGGAAATCTTCTTGATCTCGGTTGTGGAGCCGGCCCGATGGCGATGACGATGGCTCGGCGTTCTCCACAATCTTCGGTGTGGGCAATTGATGTCAATGAACGAGCCCGCCAACTCACTCGCGACAATGCAACATCTTTATTACTCACCAATGTCACCGTCACCACTCCCGATGATGTACCCGAGGAACTCCTCTTTGATGTGATCTGGAGTAACCCACCGATCAAAGCGGGCAAGAAGGAACTCCACGACCTGTTAACTCGTTGGCTAGGGCGCCTCACACCAGCGGGTGTAGCCGTGCTCGTCGTGAATAAAAATCTAGGAAGTGACTCACTAGCAAAATGGCTTGGCGATTTGGGATGGAACGTGAAACGTATTTCCTCACGTCAGGGCTATCGAGTGTTACTCGTACGTCGCTCCTAGTGTGACGAGCGTTGGTAGTTCGGCGCTTCCTTGGTGATCGTTACATCATGAGGATGGCTTTCCGCGCGACCCGCTGCCGTCACGATGCGAAAGCGAGCAGAAGTCTGCAACTCTGCGATTGAGGCTGCTCCGGCATATCCCATTCCTGAACGCAAACCGCCGAGCATCTGGGCGATGACATCAAGCACCGAACCCGTCGCCGGAACTCGACCTTCAATACCCTCGGGGGCGATCTTTCCCGAGCGCTCCGCTTGCGATTCAACTGTTGACTGACCTGAACCATAACGGTCTGCCGAATATCCGCTCATCGCACCGAGCGAACCCATGCCGCGATAACTCTTGTAGCGACGACCCTCGAACAACTCCACCTCGCCTGGTGATTCATCTGCACCCGCCAACATTGATCCGATCATCACCGTCGACGCGCCAGCTGCAATGGCTTTGACGATGTCGCCAGAATAAGCCACGCCCCCGTCACCAATGATCGGAATATTCAAACGATCCGCAGCGCGTGCTGCTTCCCAGATCGCACTTAGTTGTGGAAGCCCAGCGCCCGACACCACACGAGTGGTGCAAATAGATCCTGCTCCAACTCCAACTTTGACTGTGTCGGCACCCGCCTCAACAAGTGCTTGCACACCTTCGGCGGTGACCACATTGCCAGCCACGATCGCCAAGTCGGGCCAGTCCGAACGAATCCGACGAATGGCGTTCAGCACCCCCAGCGAGTGACCGTGTGCGGTGTCAATACATACCGCGTCAACGCCAGCCTTCACAAGTGCGTTGACTCGCTCTTCAAGATCAGCACCTACCCCCACTGCGGCTCCACAGCGCAAACGGCCACGCTCATCTTGGGTGGCATTGGGATGCTCTGTGGCTTTCAAAATATCTTTGACAGTAATCAAACCCATCAAGGTCCCGTCGCTGTCGACAAGAGGCAACTTCTCCAAGCGATGCTTCCCGAGAATTGTTCGCGCCTGCGCCAATGTCGTGCCCATCGGAGCGGTGATCAAAGGTGCCGCCGTCATAAAGTCGGCGACTGAACGGGCAAAGTCTCGGGCCTCACAAAAACGCGTATCGCGGTTCGTCAAAATGCCGACAAGTTTGCGCTCAGCATTGACGATCGGAACACCAGAAATATGAAACTGCGACATGATGTCTTCGGCATCTTGCAATGTTGCCGAAATAGACAAAGTCACTGGGTCGGTAATCCATCCCGATTGTGAGCGCTTCACTCTGACAACTTGTTGAGATTGTTCGGCGATGGACATATTGCGGTGAATGACCCCAAGACCACCCGAGCGCGCCATGGCGATGGCCATCTTGGATTCCGTGACACGATCCATCGCAGCGGAAATCAATGGTGAGGCCAAACGAATATCACGCGAGAAAACTGCCGACACATCCACGGCGTCTGGAAGGGTCGAACTAAAGGCAGGAACAATGACAACATCGTCAAAGGTATAGGCCTGAGTCGTAGTAAAAATTGATTCATTGGATTCGCGCGCTGTCGTTGCCGTCATGACCTAATTTCCTTTCAAGAAGATAGATGTGAGATAGTCGCTGTGAACTGACTGAGAACATTGACAAGTAAA
>CALGTP010000701.1 GCA_937902105.1 uncultured Actinomycetes bacterium | reverse complement strand
ACTGGCGGGTTAGCCATGCCTTCGACAAAGAGGTACCTTACAACCGACCAAGACTCGCACGGGGGGCCAGCCAAAAACCCCACTACCCTCCTGCAACGAATCTGGCCCCTCCAAAAAGCCACAATAACAGGATTGGCCAAATCACCATGTACTTTGTCGACGGCAAGGTCAATTGAAAGAACTAGGATGTCGTACTGGTCAGACAAATGCACGTACTCAATCTGTGACTGAACATCCCCATACCTTCTGTGACCAGAGCAGAGGTTAAGCACAACAAAAACAGAACGGACAAAGGGAACCATATCAAGGATACAACTCGACCCAGAATAGACTACCCGATGCTCCATAAATTCGTTATGTGAGTGGTCCATGTGCACCTCATAGTAAACCTCTGGTACAGCACGCGTAATAGGGACTATTATGAGCTCATGGGGCTTTAGAGGCTTGTAGGCAGTTCTACTGTTAACAGGGGCCAAACAAGTGACAGGCTTGCGACTCTCCAAAAACTCAGTAGCAACACGGTAGAAGACCCCAAACTTATCTGGTTCTGCCCAAGCCTGAGAAACCTCAAAGAGCTCATTGTGCCTTTGGGTGTACAAAACCATGAAATGTTCCTGGGAATCATCTAGGCCCTCAAAACACCCTCGAATGGCAGCACTGACCAAATCACCATACACATCATCACCACCATAACTCCAAACGATGTCCAAAACCGCACCAAGACGAACCTGAAACAACTCAACAGACTCGTATGAGGGAGGGGCTTCCAAAGGGCCACTTTGGCTAGGACTATCACAAACATCACTAGCACCTGACTCCTTAGGCAACTCGTTGAAAAACGGGGAAAAGAACATTGGGAGGGGCCCTGGCATTCTGTATGACGGCAGTCTGCTGGTAATGGGGCGCGTGCCTCCTGTCCGCTGGCAGCGGACCGTTGCCGCATCTGCTGCATCAAGTGCAGCCAGCTCTGCGGTGGTCATTGGTTCAACTGTCATTTGGAGGTACGTAAAACAACCAGTTTTCATGTACTGCAAATGCCTGACTACCCGTTGCCTCGTGTGATGTTGTTTGCAGCAAGCTTGGCAGTGAGTAACAGGAACATAGTTTCGCACATGACTCTTAACACCGTGTTTCTGCCTGAGGTGGCAGGAAAGCTGCTGTGCGTTGCGGAGGCTTACCAAACACAAACTACACTGCCAGGTCTGGTTGGGTCTCCTGGCTATTTCGGATTGGGGCCTATCAAAACCTACAGACTTGGTGATGGCAATCCCGGCACTTGAGGCCAAATCCAAGAAGCTAGTTTTCCACTGCTGCACGGCAAATTCATTGACACGCTGTTCAACCACAATTGCAGCGGCCTCCCCAATCCTTTTCTTCCAAGGGGCAGGGTGACTCGCAATCCAATCAAACCAAACTCCTAGGCAGCCAAATTCCGGCGCCGGCAGCGTGGAATTATACTTGGTCAAACCGAAGAGCCACTGAAGGTCGCCAACTACTTCATGAATCCAAGAATTGCCATAGGAGGAAACCAACTGTATTAGTGCCCACAACTGTGGAGGCGCGTGTAGAATGGCACGCGCTAGATACCTCAATCGTTGTACAGTGACATGCTCTGTGGCTGCCAGGGCCCTGAGCTCAACTAAAACCTGCAAATTGGTGAAGTGCTGAGCGGTGGATGTGTGAACCGTCATACGAGCAATCCTCCTATATATGTTGTATATCCCCGTCTGTAACCTACTAGCAGTAGACTTATTAAGGGGATTCCAAGTGCAGGAGTTGAAAAGGCAAGTAGTGAAGACATAGGGCATGGAAAGGGCATACCTATCAGGGGCAGGGATGTTGACATTGGCTAGAACTGGTTTGAGCAGTGGTCTCAATGCAGACGCAGCTTTGCCTAGCCTAGTATTTATCTCAGCCATCTGTTGGCCTTTGATGTCCTGAATGGTCCCTAAGTGTTTGTAGTCAAAGCCTACCGGTAGTTTCAGGGGATCCTGGCCGAGAATGACAACATCTATGGTGGCCCTATCCCGAATGTAGAGCTGGTGGGCAGCGGTCTGGGATTTGGTACCCTTGAATTGCACCACGGCCTGAGTTTTGCCTACGCTAAGGTTCATGGACATATTCATGGCCTTAAGCTTATCATAGACTATAGTGGCCGCCTTGGCTACTTTTGGGACCAGTTCAAGCGGATCGTTTGACTGTATGAGCAGCACTAGGTCATCAACCCAGGTGACATCAATAACTGGAACCACCCACTCAGACATGTCTTCCGGCACCAATGGTATGTTGTTTTTCCCTGTGTACGGGAATGAAGTGACAATTCCAGCAGCCTGCAAATCTTCCACTATCTGTTCCAAAACATGTTTGAAGGCAACGTTGAACACAAAATCTGCAAATGGTAGTCCAGGCATTGAGCCGACACTTGTGGCAGTAACGTGTTCAAGTCCACTCGTGTGGAAGTACGTGTCCTTGTGGAATTCTGCTACCAAACTTTCAAAGTGCCCACTGAAACCAGCTTGCGAGAAAACAGTACCAGCTCTGATCTGTGCGTACATGTCATGCAAAACGTCTGGAGGTATGCACAGCCGTTTGAAGAGGGCAGCAAGCTCTTCATCGGTAAAACTCATGTTGAAAACCAAGGGTCTGACTATGCTGTAGAAGGCAGAGATGACGTCGACGTACAATCCAGCACAGGAAACTTGTTTCTTGGAGCACGTCCAATAGAACAGGTTCACAATATGAACACCAAACTCCACAGATATGTTGCGCTTTCCTCCCAGCTGTGTAGGTCTCAAGAACTTTTCATACTGATCAACACCTGAGGCTCTCACACAGCCTTGTATCACCTTGGAGGTGTGTGATGCTGCAAAGATCCCTCGGTAGGACGCACAGTCATGATGAGCTCCCTTAGACTTGTAAAGCTCAAACAAGTCACTACCTTTGTGACAAATTGGCTGCTGTACCAGAGTAGTGATCTTCATGGCCAGGGGAGCCAGAATGGAGGCGAAGAGCGAGGGATTAGCCTTGAAGACTTCATTGACGATCTCATCAGGACCTGGAGCACGGCCTGATCTGGAAGGCACAATGCGTTTCTCAAGAGCATGCCTTGATGGTACAGCAGTAAGGTCGTAGTCAAAGAGCGGTTCCTGATGTAACTCGTCAAGATGCCTCAGGGCACATTTGTCTGCCAGCTGCTCCACTGGTAGAATGGTGCCATGTTCGATGCTCGCTGTGTGCCTCTGCACACGTTGCCTGCCCTGAAGAAATGTGGCGGCAAAACTGCCATCTTCGAGAAGCACAGCAGGAATTGGCTTCATGTAGACCATTGGCCTGCGTCTGGCTGTTGGTCCACGAAAGCACCGGAGGGCTTTGGCAAGCTCGTTGGCCTGACGCTGGGTGTGTGCATGTACAGCCATGTCCTTAAGCTGCTGGATGTACAGCAACTTGTCGGCTTTGAGAGCCTTGCGAATTAGGCCTCCAATCGTCTTACGGGTGTTT
>CALGTP010000700.1 GCA_937902105.1 uncultured Actinomycetes bacterium | reverse complement strand
TCGTAACAAGGTAGCCGTATCGGAAGGTGCGGCTGGATCACCTCCTTTCTAGAGAAAGATGCTGAATCCTAGTGCCCACACTTATCGGTTGACAATAAAAGCCACGGGTCTGTAGCTCAGCTGGTTAGAGCACTGTGTTGATAACGCAGGGGTCGTAGGTTCAAGTCCTACCAGACCCACCACCAGACGTAAACAGACTTAGTGGAACGTTGGGGGATTAGCTCAGCTGGGAGAGCACCTGCTTTGCAAGCAGGGGGTCGTCGGTTCGATCCCGTCATCCTCCACCAACATCTAAATGTCAAAACTAAGCGAATAATTAATCCTTTAGTTTTGCCATTTATGGCTGTTCTTTAAAAATTTGAGTAAGCAAAGTGTCAAATGTTTCTTTGAGAGGACATTTGACAATGTAATAAGGGTAAAGATTGAATCATCAATCAGTAATATCAAACGAGTTTTACAAAGTTCTTAACAAGTACTTACAGTTTGGATTACGGCAAACATGTCAGAAGTAGAAGTAAAAACCTGTAGCGACTACTAGCAATGGTGCTCGTTATAGGATCAAGTGAATAAGTGCACATGATGGATGCCTTGGCGATTACAGGCGACGAAAGACGTTATAACCTGCGATAAGCCCCGGGGAGCTGGTAAATAAGCTTTGATCCGGGGATTTCTGAATGGGGAAACCCACCACTTTTGTGGTATCCATACCTGAATACATAGGGTATGAGAAGCGAACCTCGTGAACTGAAACATCTAAGTAGCGAGAGGAAAAGACATCAACCGAGATTCCCAGAGTAGTGGCGAGCGAAATGGGAACAGCCTTCTAGTGATATCTCAGTAATTAACAGAATGGAATGGAAAGTCCAACAATAAAGGGTGATAGTCCCGTATGTGAAAATTATTGAGTGGTACTAGGCTAGAGACAAGTAGGGCGGGACACGTGAAATCCTGTCTGAATATGGGGGGACCATCCTCCAAGGCTAAATACTCGTAATCGACCGATAGTGAACAAGTACCGTGAGGGAAAGGCGAAAAGAACCCCGGGAGGGGAGTGAAATAGATCCTGAAACCGCATGCTTACAAAAAGTAGGAGCCTCGTAAGGGGTGACTGCGTACCTTTTGTATAATGGGTCAGCGACTTACATTCAGTAGCAAG
>CALGTP010000699.1 GCA_937902105.1 uncultured Actinomycetes bacterium | reverse complement strand
TGTTGCTAGGTTGTGTCGTGCTTCTTCCAAAATCAAAACGAACGCATGCAGCACACAATGTTGAATCGCCCAGTGCTGCTTTGGATTTCTCATTGTTCGCGAATGACAAGAAACCCGCACAGAGTACGGCGCAACCACGTGACCTGCAAATATGTTTTGCTAGATTCGGAGAACGCAGATCTGGAGAGAATATTTTGCTCAGCCGTAGAGCCTAAGGTCAGCTGGGCCTGTTCCTTTTGCCAGCGACAGGCGTAGGCTTGTAGCAGCATCGTTTAAATGCCAATAATTCAATATTACAGAGCCGCATGTGCATGTGTAGATATGATTGTGGAAGAAGTCGTTTCAAGTGCGTTGCCAACAAACTGGAGACAGCAACAGCAAACAGACATTTCAATCGCATCATGTGTAAAGTTTCACGTGTCGAAAGCCGGTGTGAAATGATGAGGCGTCAAATGGCCTACAAATCGCCAGTGTGCGTCTTTGCGCACTCTGGACAATGCCACATATCCTGCTGCAGGGATGTTAGCTTTATCAAGCCAGATCGTTACATGATCCAAAGTCTGGCCTTGCACTTTATGCAAGTTGACAGCATAACCAAGCCGTATTGGCAGGTAATTGACGCGCAGTTTCTGGCCGCTGCTGAGATCGAAGTAGTCGACCTTCGGATGGACGGCGATGGTAGTGCCCACATCCGTCCGCACTTCGATGCCGCTCTTGCGCACCTTGACGACTCTGCAGCCCATGCCGTTCACGAACCCGTTGTCCTTGTCGAGATTCCGGGTCAGCGTGAGACGCATGCCGATGTAGATCGGAATCCAGGGCGTCTCTGCGTCGACCATCTCGTTGAAGCCGGCATAGTTCCGCCAGTTGTCCCTGGGGTCACCCGGCGCGAGCGTCACAGGCGGGATTCCGCTGAAGAGGGCCTGCACCACCAGTCCGTTCAGCTGCTCAGCTCGACCTTTGGTGAACGTGACGAACACTGTGTTCGGGGTCTCCACCATGATCTGAGCCACGTCCTCCGCCGTGGGCTCGACTCGCATGCCTGGCAAACGAACCTTGGGCGCTCGATGGTTCTGCAGCATCTTGCGCAGTTGCCTAGCACTGGGCTTCGAGCTTCTGAGGAGCTCCAGCTTCCAGCGTAGCTCGTCGCACTTGCAGCGCCGCATCTCCCACAAAGCCATGACGCCGATGTCTCTTGCCCAGCGCGGGCTGTGTTTGGCAGTGCTGCCCTCCACGCTTCGCAGCTGGTGAAAGTCTCCAACGAAGATCAAGGCTGGGCGCCTGTAGGCAGCGTCCCACAGACGCAAGAGCCTCTCGAATTGAGAGCGGCTGAGTTGCCCGACCTCGTCAATGACAATGACATCGAACTCGGCCATGGTCTCCAGCGTGGTCATCTCGGGCATGTGAAGCAGGAACATCCCGTGGACTGTGTCGACGTCAAGATCCGGGAATCTTTGCCGGTAGCGAGCGGCCAGAGCGCCTGTAGGACATGCGATGCCGACGTGGGCGCCGTTCGCGACTGCGTTGTCCACGGCTATCTCGACGGCCGTCGTCTTTCCAGAGCCTGCAGGGCCAAGAACTGCCAAAGGGCGCACGCAGTCGCCTTCGTCAACACTTTGCCTGCGTTCGTTCCAAGCCTTCCAGTGCTCCGCGTCGTCTTCGTCGGGCCATCTTCGCTGCAGGGCCAGCGCAGCCATGGCGCCAATCTTGTTGACGATAGCAACCTGTTCCAGAGACAGCCTGTCTCCTGCTGGAAGCCCTGGGACGACCTGTCCTGGCAAGGCTGGGTCGGGTTCGGTTTCGATGTTCCTCTCGCCGTTCAGGTAGTCGTCGATCATGTCACGCTTAGCAGCAATGCTGTTGAGAGCGTTCTCGACATAGTCGTCTCTGTGTGCCTCTCCTTCCAAAGTCTCGCGCACCCTGTTCAGATGGCGCCAGTACTCGGGCTTCTTGAGAAAGCACACAGCGAGAAGCCGCATGTTCTCAGGCACTCGGTTTGCCCTGTCGTCCCAGAGCTCGTCCATGTCGCGAAACGGAACGTTCAAGAGCAGCCACTGGCCGAAGTACTTGTCGTTGGTGCGACTATACAAGACTTTTGCCAATATGACCTCGCCTTCCGTGATGCCTGGGAAGTTGGCCCATTCTTCCAAGGTCATTGCGCTGCCCTCCTGCTTGTGGCGCTTGATGAGCTTGTGGTGGATCTGGCCTTTGGACCCGCTGCGACGAAGAAAGTCCATCAGATTCATTTGCTCAGATCGCCAAGCTGAGTTGATATACAATTCAATTTCCTTGGACGTCTGAGCGCGATCAGTCCATGGCACAGGCACGACGAAGCGGCGCAAAGAGCCACCCATGAACGATTGTGGGAAGAACTGGTTCCCGAGCTGCAGGAACATCTCAGGTTCTAGAGGGTGGTACTCAGACAACACCCTGCGGGCGAGGTGGTAGTCCGAGGCCTGATCGTTGTGCAGATCGCCCGCGAAGGACCCGGAGAATTTGGGCACGTAGCCTGCGCAATACTTCAATAGCATTCCCCTGCCATCTGAAGTCTGGATGTCGACATGGCACTTCATGCTGCCAGTGGTGTCTGGCATCCACGACCTGCAATGCGCTCCATGTGCGTCGGCAGGGTGGTGCAGCCGCAGAACACCGGCAGCCTCGTCCCAAGCAGACGGCTCTTCCCGCAGCGCCCAGCCACTCTTGGAGTAGTCGAACTGCGACTTCCGCACTAGGTCTTCCATCGGGCCACCGCTCGGAATGTGAGCGAAGATCTTCCCTGGGAGATCGAGGGTCGCGACGTCGCGGAGCCAGATCAACATGTGCACGTGCACGGTCCCTCGGCCGTGGTAGTCCTGCACGGGCCTGTAAGGGTCAACTTTCTTTCGCTTCCCGTCCTGGAACTCGAGCCTTCCGAAGTAGTTGATCACCGTCTTGCGGCCGGACTTGTCGACAGCGCTGAAGGTGTGGTCCCGCCAACACTTTTCGCTATTCGTTTGCGATTGCTGGTTGGCCCCGGTCAGCATGCCGCGAACCATCTCGGTGAGACAGAGTGCGAGATGGAAGCTCTCTGCTGCAGGGAGGTTGGTGCGCGTCCGGCATTCTTTGTCCATCTCATCCAGAAGCCAGGCATGATAGGGTGAAGACCATTCATACGGTGCCACCGTCTTGAACACCGAAGGGTACCCGATCTGATCCTGCAGGTCGATGAGCCCGGCATGGCGAGTGCGCCAGTACTCTGGGCCGAACGTCTTGCCGGCCATTGCGGCACGCATCGGGACGCCTGCGGCATTCTTGGCGCCGCCGATGGTGGAGTACAGCCATAGATCGTACACGAACTGGGCTAGCTCGTAGTCAGACCCATACCCGATCACCGACGAGGAGACTTTGGCCAGGTAGCTTGCCTTTGCGCTGCCATACTTGTCAGGGCTATCCTCGTCCTCCTCGTTCTCATCGTCGTCCGGCTTTGGAGGCTGTTCCGTTTCTGGATCGTCTTCAGGATCGTCGTCCTGCCAGGCAGCTGCGCGTCGAGTCTTCCGCTCTCGAGTCGTGCGCCGCTTGTCCTGCGACCGAGCGAAAGTTTCGGTCAACTTGGTGGTCCAATACAAGTGTGGCCACAGGACGCATTCTATGCCAACGGTTTCCATGAACCGCACCGGCTCGAGCCGCATGATCTCGGACTCGTCAATCTCCTCGCGTTCGAAGGCTCGTTCCCGTGCTTCCAAAGCCTTCTCGTGCATTTCCACGAACTGCTTGTAGGACGAATCTTCTTTGTTGTAGATGAAGAAGAATGCTCTGGTGGCAATTCGTCGCAGCTCTTGCGTGGGCAAGGCCTCAACAGCTTCGCGGACACTCTGCGCCTTCCAACGAAAGCGGATGAGATTCGTGTGCACCCAATAGCCATTAGGATTTCGTTGTGCCGAGCCAGTGTGGATGTCCAAAGGCCGCAAAGCTTGGATCACCTCAGCCGGCAGCTGCCGCAGCTTCCTAGGCACATCCCCTGGCGTGGGCGCCCAGTAGCCAACTCGACCCTTGGGCTGGCAGTACCCACAGTGCTTCAACTCTGGGTTGATGGCGTCAGGGTTCCGGAAATGCATGGGCTGGAACTTTTGCGGGACCATGCGTTGGCAGACGCTGCACATTTTCCAAGAATGGAATTGTGCCCACTGGTCGAAGGCATAAGCCATGGGGGTCTGCCAGTCTTTCCATGGGGCTGCCTTCGGTCCGAACACTGAGGGGAATTTCTTCGCCACTCGAGTGTTGTCCCTAGCTTTGCCCCACAGATAGTCCGCCCGGACGCACTGAGGGTGATCCCTTTGGGATTGCCTCTTCTGCAGCACCTCAGCCCAAGAAGGGATCTTCTGGCGCGGGCATTGCTTGCGCTGTTTGCGGCCCTGCGCTTGCTCCACCTTCTTGCGGTAAGCTTCTGCCGTCTCCTTGCTGCTGTGCCTGGCCACGCGCAGCAGCGCTCGTTCAAAGACGTCCTCGCCAAGGCGCAGCAGCTTCCCGAGATTCAGAGTCATTCGGGAATTCTTGCCCGCAATGAATCCTGCAAACGCTTCAGCGCTGCAGAATGCGCAGGTTTTATAACCCAATTGCATGCGCGCTTTGCTGTCCTTTTCCAGCAAGCTGAACGAGCAGGCTTCGCTGCCATCGCCAGAACAGAATTCATTCGGCCGAGTTTTCCTGCCCTTGGTGGCTGGAAGCTCCTCGCTGGAAGCCGAAGGCAGCTGGTGTGAAGCGCCGGTGTAATCCGCATAGGAAGGAAGATCTTCTTGCAACATCGCCCAGGCTGCCTCGTCGGGGACGCCTTCCTCTTGAAGTTGCACAGCCAGCGTTGTCAAGGCAAACTCGGGGTAAGGCATCGGCTCTCGTTCGGCATCGTCGAAGAAACTACTGCAAAGAAAGTCTTGCCATTCATCGTGAGAAATCAACTCCGCCACATCGGGTAAAGCCAAGCGCCCGCCAAAGTTTGCGTAGCTCTCGTACACAATCTGTGTGAGGCTGGCGACGTAGGCTTGCTCCATGGCAATGTGCTCAGCCAGGGCATCCTTTCCGAGCAAGTTGAAGCAAGAGCCTGCTTGCTCCTCGTAATACTCACGGAGCTCTTGAGCAGAAGGCTCTGGCGCATGTGCGACCTTGGCCTTCTTCTTGGGCTTGAAATCCTCTCCTTCGGCTCCATCTCGCTTAGCTGGCTGTGCTTTGCCTTCTCGATGCTCCGGGCCATGTCCTGCGCTGTCGTCCTGCGCTACCTCCAAGCAGATGCGCACTGCATCCCTGGCGATGTCCGGCCCCAGCGCCCCAGCCACGCGAAGATACAAAGCGTCGAACGCCTCATTGTCATGCACCACGTTGCAGAACTGCTCCGCGAAGTAATCCTTGCCAAACATCTTGTAGTGCGCTTGGATGAGGATGGCGTCGCTGCCAGCTGGCTGCCGAGCTGCCTCCTGATTCTGCGAAGCAGACGCTGCCCTTGTGGGATCTGGTTGGTCGTTGGACGAAGCACCACCGTCTTCTTGTGACATGGCGCTTCCTCTGGAGCTGCCCGAATTCGATCCCGGCTCCTTGCCCCGCTCTACATCGGCAGGTAGCCATGATTGAAGCAGGACATAGTGACCCGATGCGTGTCCATCGTCATCGACTGAGAGAACGTGCCCAATCTCCATGATAAGAGGATCCGAGCCATGGATGACGGACGGCAAAGCATCGGACAAGGGAGTCACGATGAACCCGCCTCCGAATGCCTCACTGTAGTATAGAAACTCTTCGTCGCCTGGATGTCGACCTGCTGACAAGTGGTGGACGAAGTCGTGCCGACCGTCTCTGGCCATGGCCGCAAACACTTGGTCGCGGATGGACAACGCCATGGTCTTGTAGACTGCTTCCAGGTCGCTGTCTTCAATGAATCCGAGATTTGACAATGGCAACTGATCCCATTTCTCTGGGTTTCGAGCCGCCAGAAACGTGTAGATCACACAAAGTCCATCTGGCGGAGTCCTGAGCCCAGCCTGGAGCTGGGTCAACCTCGGCGGTCCAGCAACTGCCAAGCCAGAGCGATCTATTGGGCAAAGACGCATATGAGGAAGGAGAACTCCAGGAACCTCGTACCGAGCTCGCGCCGCAGCCATGCGTTGCTCGTAGTCAGGCAACAGCCCTTCTTCTGGAGTCGTCGACGTAGTAGTGCTGGTAGAATCCATAGCTTCGTAATGAGAGCTCGTCCAAGATGTTGTTGTGGTTCCACCTCGAAGCGAAGGGCTCCAAAGCGTTTGAATGCTCGGAGGAGATAGGACCAAGGACGCGTTGGCCATTGCACCATGCGGCGCTTGGGTGGAAGCTCCGCGAAGTTGGCCTTGCAAGGTTGGCAAGCTTGTAGTAGAACTCGTTGACGTTAGCGACGAAGGCCCATTGTAGAGATCAGAGTAATCCAAGCTTGTCGTAGTCGTCGTTGAAGAAATCCCTAGAAGCACTGAAAGCCCTAGAAGTACTGAAAGCATTGCAAATGTGGTGGTGTGATCTGGCCTAGACCTGATCGAAAGCTGTAAGCACATTTACCAACGGACCGGGTGCTTATTTGAGCCATAGAATCGCAAAGTAAGCACCTGCAGTTAGAATTCGGAACAACAAGTCTCCGAGTACTGCCTCAACACATATGGTGTGGACACACAAACTGCAATTATGTTAAGCGAGTGGTGTGGCTTGCAACGCGAAGATGCAATAATTAACTTGCGACTCAGCAATGTCCAGAATGTTTGTAAGGAAATACAG
>CALGTP010000698.1 GCA_937902105.1 uncultured Actinomycetes bacterium | reverse complement strand
GACAACACTGGTGTATTACATATATATATATATACACATATATATATAGTATCTAATGTATGTTGTGACCTTCGCACCCCAAAGTTCCAAAATACAACACACCAGAAGGGCCTGGATTTCAATGTATTTTCAAAGGAAAAGTGGAGCAAAAGTAAAGTTTGCAAGGTAAAATTGGACAGTAACCTTCACACCCCAAAGTTCCAAAATAAAATAGGCCAAAAAGGCCTGTATTTCAAATGGGCACAACCATTACCAATACCAATGATTTGTACATATGTTTACAAGGTTTTACTAATTTCGTTCAGTTATGTTAGTGGTTGTACAGTGCGACTGTTTACTATAGAAAGTCCAAAAACGATCACACCTGACAAACTGTGGAGCCGACTCGAAGTTTCCCATAGCCACCTGCGTCGGGGCATCATGCGATGGTGATCTCTTCGATTTGGTTTATATCTAGCTAGATGGATTCTATTTTAAAAAACCCTGACAGAAGTGACCATGAAGACCAGTGAAATACGCTACAAGCCCAACGCTTTCAACAACATCCATGTGATCAAAAAGAAGGTCCTGAACAACCCGGCTGTGAACTGGGAGGAATGGGTGGGAGAAACTTCTGCTGGCAGTCTACGTGAAGTGTTTGGACTGACTCGTAGTGAGTCTCAGGCGACAATCAACATGTACAAACACATGCCACAGAACGTGGTGACGTACCTATCCAGAATGACAGCATCACACGGCATGATGCGTGGTCCGGTTTCACATGCAAGCCTCAGCTGCTGTTGCATTCGAGCTGGATATTGTCCATCAGGCGAGCTCATTCCAGAGTATGACATGATCAACAATGACAGCACGGTGATGCTGATCATGAAGCGTGCTTGTGGTTACTGGGAGGATGCTCCACAAGGCTTGAAGAAGACTGCTACGCCAGAGTATCTTTCGTCCTTGCAGAAAATTTGCCGAACCTTCGAGATCTACTTGGATGAGTTCATTACATTGCTGCCTGGGAAGTCAGTGGCGACCGAGGCTCAGGTTTGCCGAGACATCTTCATGACTGGAGCCACTGATGACCGGTTCACAGCACTTGCAGATGAAAAGCCGACCCCCATTGACGTGACTGTCATTCCAGAGATGAAAGCTGCTTTGTTGCGCCATCACAAGGAGGCGGAGAACCATGAAGTGGCAAAGCGGGCTGAGTTGAAGCAGAAAGTGAACGAGGCGACCTTCCAGCAGCTTGAAGTAGACCTGGAAATCGACTTGCCTAACTTGCGATGTTACTTCAAGCAGCTCAACGACGTCAGGGCAAGTTGGACCAATCGAGTGACATCGTACAAACGCGCTCGACGCTCCAAAGGTCTGGCCACATGCCAGAAGCTGATGAAGGACCGTCTTTGCCTTAATACCACCTGCATCATCAGTCAGATGAATTTGGAGGCCGTGAGGATGAAGCAGGGATGTTTGCCGTCTGGTAAATCGTATGGGCCTGAGTAAATAAATCCACAGTGTTGCGCTTTGTTTGGTCAACTAACATAAGTGAAGATTTGAAACTCGAATTCGAACCTTTTTATAGAAAACTAGAATCAGGCTCGGTATGAACCTCTTGGACTTTTCACATGCACTGCCTTGCAACGAGACGAAGGAGCGCATCAAGGCGGCCTCTGACAGTTGTCATCTTGGCCAAGACGACGCCTGCCTTGTTGTCTACCCAGTGCACTACAAAGGCCAATCGATGACAGCCTACTTGAAGATTTGCCGGGATATCGAGGACAACTTGATCAAGTTCAACATGGAGCTCAGCCATGAAATCAGCATGCACTTTTTGCCAGCTCAGGATGATGAGTGTGCAGATTCACGGTCGCAGTTCTCCAGGGCAAAGTTGGCAACGTCAGTCACTTCTGGTCAGAATTCTTCATGGCTCAACAGCGAAGTCTTCCATACTTTCGGTGGACGGCTCGACAACATCCCATTGGCCAAGATGAAGGATCTACGCACAAGATACGTTGCTGAAGTGGGGCCAGTAGATGATAACAGGCTGAGCCCTGCAGAGAGAGCGACACAACGTGGTCCGCAAGCATATGCTCACATCCTCGAGTTTTTGTTCCAGGGCATGGAGTTAACTCCAGATGACAAGGTTATGGTTACCGACTGGAACATCCAGGGAACTGAGAAGGCTGAGGCTATTTGGATATTGCAGCGGAAGTGCGAGTCGGAGCCTGCTGCGAGCTTACCGATGATGCTGTATATCGGCATGTTTGTGGTGGCAGATACGAACGAGGGGAGTCCTGAAGCCACGAAAGCAATCAGCCGGATGGAGACACTGCTGCTGAAAGAGTTTTGGGAGAATCAGCCTGAAGCTGGGCCAGTGGAACCAACCAAACGGCCAGAGGACTTTGTCAAAAAGCCAGAACTACTCCTGTTCACCTGGTCCTCAACTGGAAAGCCGCTGCTTCCTGACATTGTCAAGAACAGGTTCGAAGATGGTGATGTTCGGACCACCTGGATTAGTATGGTGGATGATGCCATATCTGAGCTGGATGGCCTCGTTGATGGTGGCATGAGTCGTGTTGCAGGAGGAGTTGATTCCTTACTCCCAGGCCCTGCGATGAACAGTGGGCCACAGCCGATCGACTTGAACAAACAGCAGGCATTTGATTCTGTGGAGGCGGTTGACTTCACGCAAACGAACACGCTGCTTGATTTTGCAGTAGACGTATGCTGTGTCGAAATAACTGATGGATGTAGTTTGAAACCAACGTTTGCCTGTTGTTTTGTATGGTACTGTACCTAGCAAGTAAATTGCAACATGTGTAAACAGTTCGCAACAGTTCAGCAGATATGCCACAACTGTGCATCAACATCTGAAGCCTCATACAAGGTTATACACATGTCGTGCAACGAAGAAGTTGCCTGCAATAACGGTCCAAAAGGATTGGAGCCTGTGGATGTCCCTCGATGCTGATGTCAATGGTCAGCAGCTGGAACTCAATGCCTGCGAGATGTTTGGCTTTGGCACCGGTGATTGGCTGATTGGATCATCATTGGGTGATCGTGTTACCCTTAGCTAGTGTTAAACACGCAGCTTACGCGATGCTTCTTTCAGTCAATCAACTCGAGAGCATGATTCTCTAGAAACTTAGGTTTGATTGAGCAGGATTGTAGAAATGTAGCTTACGCAAGTCTAAGATTTGCCCTAGGTAGCCATACTACATGCAGCTACTCAAATCAAGTCTTCCCGACTAAGGTGACAAAGCATTGTACTGGGAGTTGAAGGATGATGTCCAGTACGTCGCATGGGACACTGAACGGCAGCTTATACCAGTTTGTCAGGCCATCTATGAGGTGTTCAACAAGCACAACATTCCTGACCTCGGTGCCCAATTCCATGACTCTTCCAGTCTCACTACACGTGTCGAGGTGTGGTGTTATGTCTAGAGTTGTTCTCATTGTGTATTGTGTGTTGTTCTAGCTTAACACACGCACGTAGTTTGGCTATGTGTGATTCCCTGCCAGGGTGTGGAGAAGGAGATGTACTGTCGAAGGGCTTTCACAATGCAGTCAAAGACCACGTACTTTGAGCCGCACCAGCTCTCTGACACAGATTTGGCCAACACTCAGCTAAAACGTGGGCTTTTGGGAGCTGCTCTTCGTGGTCACTTCTCAAAATTGCCAATGGATGCCTTCAAGGTGGTCTTCGAGACACAGCTCATGGAGTCCCATCCGGCACACATGCGGCCTACCAAGGTGAAGATGTACATGCTGGGTAAGACTACACTTATGGCCGGCAAGTACTACAAGATATCCTGAAAACCGAGTGTTTGCTGCTGTGACCCAGGCCTCTTCGTCTGAAATGTGGGCTTTTCAGTGAGGTCAGCCTGGGCAAATACGCGAACGTGCTGTCTTGAGTGTTATCACTGATTGTAAGCTATTGTGTTTAATGAGTTGGCTGTTTCATATTATGGTCAGACATTGTCTTAGTCAACATTGCTACGAACATCGAAGTTAGTCTGGAAAGTAAGTACATGTGCAGACAACTACTATTGTTGTACACTGACCGCCTCATTAGTGATCTGGTTTGAGTTGACTGGGAAGCATCGTGGTTTTTACTGGGCAGGCCCAAGACACTTGCACTTCAGCTTAGCTGTTTAGCTCAGTTTTGAAGTCGATGAGAACACATGCACAGACCAGTGCGTCGACTGAGTACAGCCATTTGCTAGTGGGGGTGCGCTGCCCTGGGGGGTAGCGTTAGCTTAATTCATTTTAACGAAGCACATATTTTAACGAAACAATGTTTCGAACCCTAGCTTCAGGCTTCATGTTTCAAAATGAGCCTCAATCTCGCTGCAACAACACTTCAGCTCTCTAGCAGTCGTGAGTCAAAAACACAAACACTTTGTTTCACTACTTCATGGCCCAGGGTACTTAGTAAGTAGCTTAGTAACTCACTGATAAATTATTAATATGTAAAGTAGCCAACTTATATGTAGCTTAACCAACTTATAAGTAGCTTAGACTACTTACAAGTGGCTCATAACTGAGTTACTAGCCTACTTACAAAGTACCCTGTGCCATTAAGTAAGCATTCACCAAACAACCCATATTTCTTTGTTTGGGCCTGACAGGGTCATTGCCCCAGTAGCACATCCTAGTTCGACTTGTTTGGGGGTGACATGACATTCGAGCTAAGGACATTCGATGCAGCAAATCTTGCACACACTGACCATTCAACTGACATCCAGAGCATCCAACAACGACAAATCCATCTACAAGGATATGATGGCCCAAAATATAGTCTTTGGAATTATCAATTATCCCCAAATCAATGCGACAACTTGGCGACCATAGATATCTTTGGAACCCTTGGCCTGGAAACTTAATATTGTCCCTGAGCCTTATTGAACTAATTGAACACAACTGCTGGGTTTTGGCACGCATTGTGCTAACACAGGGCAGTGATATGTAATCTACGTTTATGCTCAGATTTAATTATCCCCTTGCATCTAGTAGTAGCATTAGTAGGGCTAAGATGCTACTCATGGCCAACCTTTCTGCGCCCCCCCCAGTGACCTCAGTCACTGACTCGGAGCCGGAGCCCGAAGATGTCCTCGCTGGAACAGCCTCAGCGTCGACAGGCTCAGCCCCGTTCAAAAAGCCAGCAGGACTGCAGACTAAATAAACAACTGCGCTAAGTTACAAAATCAGTCGACTGTTTGAAATTTGTTGTGAACTACTAAATTTGAGAATAGTTTACAGCTGTTTGATTTTGCTGGGCTACTAGGTTGAACCTTTTTTTGTGTAGTAGTGAGCTCGCTACAACAGTTCAGGACGTGGGAAAGGAGAAGGTCGAGGCAAATGTGGAGGCAGAGGAGTAACGCCAAAAGGTGAGAAGACCCCTATGAAGGCACAGCCGAAATTTGCTTCACGTGCTGATGCCTATGCTTGGAAAGTCACCCAATTGGAGGCAATGGCTGCCCCTGAGGCGACGGCTGTCCCTAAGCAGGACAAGGCCACCACACCTCCGAAGGTGAAAGGAAAGCCAGCAGCGTCAGACCCAAAGGTGAAAGCTGAAGCAAAAGCAAAGATGAAAGCTGAAGCAAAAGCAAAGCCGAATGTAAAAGCAACGACAACTTCAGATGAAAGCCATGGAACAACACAGTCAGCAAGTGCGAATAAAAAACCTGCCGCCAGTGCGAAGAAAAGGCCTGCCGCGGCTCTAGCTAATGCTGATGCTGATGTTGATGCAGATACGATTCCAGGCGTGCCCAGCTTGGCTGAAGAGGCCCTCGCTGAGTGCATGGAGCAAGCTAAGCAAGCTGAGCAAGCTGAGTTCATGGGGCAAGCTAATGATGCTGATGAGACGGAAACGGACATCCATGCGGACGCAGCATTTCCAATCCCTGAGGTCCCTGATGTTATTCCAGAAGCCATCCCTGAGGTTATGGCAGAACACGACTACTTCATCATGCCCTACAAGACACGCCCAGCTGCTTCCGTAAGTGACAGGTCCAACAACCGATCACCAGTCGAGTACGTTTGTATCTTAGCAATGACAAATCATGATTTGTTATGTTGGTGGACCATGTTGTATATACAAGTATTGAATTATACATAAATCGAACACAGCTCATCGCAATTTGTATGCGCTCGGTTAGTTTGATTGTCTTGACTAACTTACGTAGCGTGTAGTTGTTAGTCAAGGTAGCTAAACTAACCTTGCGCATATCAACTACAATTCTACAGCCATATTAAATTAAGGTCTGTGTGAAAGGAGCTTCACTTGATCAGTGCATTGACATTTGCAAAGTCCTTTTGGCTGAGCTCAACAGGGGCAAAAGCCTAGATGATGTCAAAGCATTGTCAACACTAATGAAAGACAACCTCAAGAACAAACTTGCAGGTGGTGTCGATGTAGAGTAAACGCTTCAAGATAAGGTAATTAGCTCGAAAGGTTGTGAGGGGCAGCTGCAAAATGGTTTGGTTTTATTTGTAATTTCATAGAGATTGAGGCAATCAAGCCACACAATTGTTTGATTCAACTTTAGTGCTACCTTATCTTGAAACATTTGAAAAGCCAGGGTCCTGGCCATGAGAGCATCTCGTCATTGAGCTGGTCGCACATGCTCGAAAACAGGAGGATGATCAACAACAAACCTGCAACACAACATACAACAACAAACCACTACTAAGTATATTTTTGATAAAGAAGACAACATCTGTTACACAACAATTTGTTTACGCTACCAACTTCTGCCGTGCACTTGATGCGAGCGT
>CALGTP010000697.1 GCA_937902105.1 uncultured Actinomycetes bacterium | reverse complement strand
CTCGGCGGGGGCAGTGCTTTGTTTTTCAGCCTGATCTGAACGCTGTCTGTCCGCCGACTCTGCCAGGTCTGCCCAACTGACGTTCTCACCCCGGGCCGATTGGTCCTGCGGCCTCTGCATGGGAGGTACCTCGAGGCTCGATTGCTCTTCGCCCCGTGGAGGATCCATATCCATCGCCCGCACGACTTTCAGAAGCTCTTCCAGTGGTTTGCTCGGGTGCCACCCGCTGAGTCTGGCATCCTTCGGATCCCACGTTGCGAGAGCATGTCCTGATGGTACTAGGAGAATTCCGCCTTGGATGTCTAGCACTTTCTTGCCCTGGGCGCGAATTTGGTAGATGGTCGCCCTCTGATGTTCCTCGGATTTGCGTGCAAGGCCCCTTGTGGCCACGTCAATGTCCGCTTCAGGATCTCCTCGCATTTGTCCCTCCGTGAATTTGAAACCCTCCTCAGTGCTTTTCGCTCCAGTCACCAAGAGGATTTTGTCGGATGCTTCTTCCAGAAGGCTTTCTAACCATCCTATTTCCAATTCCAACAATTGCTCGCGCGCTTGCTCATCATCTCCCAGCTTCGTAGTTTTGAGCCTGCTCAAAGCCGTTACCACGGGTCCATACTGGTCCTCGAGTGTTCTTTCCGCATCAGGACTGATGACCATGTGACCGGTGCGTTGGGTCTTCCTATTCACGACCTTCTGGATGGCCACTTTCCCTTCAGCGGCCAAGATATGGATTGCCTCGAAGATCCACGTCCCTACGCAGAACCTCGCATCTCTCTTGTTCAGTTTGCATACCGTGAAGGCTTCCTGTTCGCGCTCCTGGTCTTGCATGTCTAGCTCAAGGATTGGAGGGGCGGTTAGTTGCCCAGGGCCAGCAAACAGCCACACGAAGTTGGTGCGCCACAAGTGCTCCTTGACATCTTCAGTCAGCTGCTTGAGATCACTTTCTGGCATGGGGATTTCACGCCACTTGGTCGTTGTCGCCGGTGACATTGCGTGCACTGTGCATTTCCTGATGGTGTTCACCAGTCCGTAAAGGGGCTCTGTGACGATAATACCAGCTCCCCCCTTCTTGATGATTTTGATACTTCCTGCCTCCACTAGTTTTGCGAGAATGCACCCAGCCATCCTGCCTTGGTCTGCACTGACGAAGGGATGGTCTTTCCCCAGGACTTGGATTGATCTTGGCATGGTTGCAAGGTCGCGAGTCGGCTGGTCATCGATGTTCATCTCCTCGTCTTGGTCCTCGGCCGGTGCCATGTCCCTCGAGCAGTATACGCCTCCTATCGTATGCGCGTTTAGGAATTCCGAGAACGTGATTTGCAGTACTCCGGCTACTAGGTCTTGAATGTCCATGCCCTGTTGCACCTCATTCCAGTCGAATAGCTTCCTTGCTGCGCAGTCATTAATAGCCGTAGCGTACGCGTGTGCCATATACACCACCCAGTCCCTCTGGATCTCGTTTGCAGACACAACCAAGCTGACCTTATCATCCCTGATGAGCATTTGCAATGTTTGAAGTCTCCTTTCCGCGTTTCCATCTTCACGATTCCACACCCGGATGTCGAATGGGCGTGCTTGCTTCTCTTCTTCAGAAAGTTGCTGTAGGTCATTCAGCGTTGTGTTGGCCTGGATAGCTTCACCCTTTTGAGTGGTGGCAGGCACAAATATGGCGATCCCCTTATCAAATGCCCCTCTCATCTGTTCCATTTCCTGCACAAGGTTCCCAGGTGATTCCCGGGTTTGCGTCTTATCCACTAGCAGCTTGATGCGAGCTTTGATGCCTTTCCCTGTGAGAGACGTAAAGTCGAAGGTTGCTGTATTTCCAGTGAAGGCCAGCCTGCTCCTTAGTGCCTGAGCTAGTGGCTCCCACAGACTGAGATAGAACAGGGGCGCTTCCCCCTGTAATCCTTGGAGTTTGACCCCTCCACCGACTTGGAACGTGCACCATTGCATGCCAACTGGGTGAATATCTAACGCTTGACAGATATTCACTTGAAGCGCTGGCATGCTACTGATCGGATTGGTGGCGAAGTGGGTGAAGAGTTGCCGTATCGCGACCCCAGATGGGAGCGTGACCGTTGCGTGCGTTACCCCCATGTCCAGGAGGCCCATATCCTTCTCCACTTCTCCAAGGCGGCCCATGAGTTCTTGGTAGAGCTTCCTCCATTCATTGGGTTCACTAGCCGTCTCACTCCCCTTGTCATAGTGACGGAGGATAACCATCATCAGCTTGCTCGCTTCCTGGTGAGCCAGTGTCATGAGGCCCCTCCCCTCTTCCATTTTGGTCGCCAGTTCGCTGGCTACCAGCATGTTGCTGGGCGCGGCTGCACAGGCCGTCAGGCATGCTTGCACTTCTTGCACCCAGTCACGGGCTGCCCTCCTGGCCGCTGTCTCCTGATCTTGCAGCCTCTGCTGTGTCGCTGACAGTCCAGTCTCCATCCGGGGCGCTTCTGGGACCGGTGTCATCTTCACAGTCCTGCCAATGGGAAGTGATAGCGCGACTTCTTGAAGTTCTTGACGCGCCGTGGTCGCTGCCGATACTGAGGACATAATAAGGTACACCGCTGGCGCTACTTGTCCTGCTTCCGTCGACCCCACCGACGCCGGCGTTGTCATCATCATCTCATTGCCTGGCCGGGGCTTGAGAAGAGGGTCCCTTGGGTGCTGGTGAAATGTACGTCCGCTTTGTCCTTGTTGCCTTCTCACTTCAGAGCTAATGTACACACCACGGAACTTGCCGATCACGTCCGGTGACAGGTTGCTGCTGCCCATGGCCTGGGCCACTGTCCTGCTAAGGCAACGTTCTATTTCGATTTGAGATAGCCCCATCGCGGTCATCGCCCACATGTTGCCCGATAGCTCATCTGGCGACCCCGCGCTCATTACCATTTGGACCATGAAGGACCCCGAGGGCGGTAGGGGAGCGAGTCTGAAGGTGCCATGCCGCAGGACAATTGTACCCTCATTGTCCACCTGCTTGATGAATGCGGGTTTGATGTCTTTGACAGTGGCTATGTACGTCGTTGAGAAATACGTAACTGGGGGCAATCCTTGAGGAGCCCTGAATCTTGGTTGCTCGCACTTGCCATCCTTCCCCAGCTGCCACATTTCCGCTGTAGTGCAGCCCTGCTCCTGCAACAGCTTCATTACCATTTCAGCAGTGGGTTCTTCGTCCCGCCCCACGTATTCAATTTTGATGTTAGGCATTTTGTTTAGTGGAGGGTGGAGATCACAGTAGTTCCCTGTGTGGAGCTTCGCAAGCATTAGGCGCGCATGTGTGTTCGCCAGTGCCAGGGTACCAAAAACTATTCTGATAGCATTTTGCGCATCCACCTCCTTGAACTGCTTAACGGTTCGCACTTCTTTCACAATGGCAAGGACCAGACGGTTTGTAGCATCACTGGCTTCGACTTGTTGCACTCTCTTCTCCAGCGCCGTGCCCCGAATTCCCTGTAGGCCCTCGTGCAGTTGGGCTGCTTGGTGGGTGATGGCGGCTGTGGCTGCCACTGCCTCTAGCTCCAGCTTGCGTTGGGCCTCCTTTTTGTCCTGCTTGCGTTTGTCTTCTGCCTTCCGCCGTTCTTCTTCCTTGTGGGCTTTAGCCGCTCCCAGGCCCAATGCGTCCACCTTGGAATCCTCCTCCGCTCGGGCTGCCAGAGTGAGAGCTCCAACTGCCTGAGCCAGGCCATTACTGCCCTTGGTGGTTCGTCGTGACATCTCGCTGTCCGCTGCCGCCAGTCGCCCTCCAGGGCGGTGCAGATTGGCCTCGAGCCTTGGGCGCCGAAGTTGTCGTCCACTCAGCACGTTTGGCCCCCCGCAGGCGGAGCTGGGTGCTACCTGAGGGCAGAGAGTTGTCAGTTTAGTTTGCTGTATGGCGTCGTTGCCCCCTCGTCGGACCCTCCTGACGTCTGTAGGCAGGGTCCTTGTTAGCAGGACCTCTGCGCCCGCCCATCGACCCGGAGGCCTCGCTGCTGCTTTCCCCGTGTACGCCTTAGCAGCCCCTGTTACCCTTGCACGCTGTGCTGTTCCTGCTGGGAGTTCCCAGCAGCCCGCTCGCGCCCCGGGGGTGCATGTGCTTGCAGCCCTCGCCGCCTCTTCGCTGCGAAATGGCCGTTCGAGCAGCCGCACTTGCGCAAGCACGTACGGCTGAGTTGTTGGGTGTTCCCGCGCCAGCGTCCCACCAGTCAACGTCCTGCAGTGGACGCTGCAAAAAACAAACGGGGCCTGCACTGTTTGCGCCAGGAAACAGCCGGGCTGCCAGCGCGATCCCGCCAGCAGCATGGCTAACCCACCGCGTACCTGCCCGTCCGCCGCCCGCAAGCGTTCTGCACCTCCCCAGCTTGCCCCTTGGAGCAGGTCTGGTTTATGCAAAACGTCGCAGGGGGTTTCCGGGCGAGCGCCGGCGGATTTTTTCAAAGGGTCAGCGCTTCCTCCGCGCG
>CALGTP010000696.1 GCA_937902105.1 uncultured Actinomycetes bacterium | reverse complement strand
ACGTATCCAGACCGTCATTGATTTCGCTATGGCCCAAATCGGCAAGCCATATGCTTTTGGAACGGCGGGTCCTTTGACCTATGACTGCTCGGGGTTAGTCCGGGCTAGTTTCGCTACCGTCAAAATAAATTTGCCGCATCAAAGTTTGTTGCAGTCCACATATGGAACTGCTGTCGATTGGAAGACCACTTCGATCCAGAAGGGTGATTTAGTGTTCGCCTTCTCATCGCGTAGTCCCCAGCAAATTGGACACGTCGGCATCGCCATTAGTTCAACCCAGTGGATTGTGGCGCCTTACACAGGGGCCACGGTGAGCATCTCTCGTTTGCCCTCGATTGACAAGATTCGCGAAGTCCGTCGGATTTTGTAGAAGTTACTCGTGAGAGATTGATCTTTATGGCCGATGTACAGACAGTTGAAATTCCTCACTTTGCGACATTGTTGGTTGAGGTTGACCAAAGCCAGTGTCGTGTCACCTTCAATCGCCCGAAAAAACTGAATGCTCTTTCGACAGAGTTGTTGCAAGAGATCATCCGATTGAGCCATTGGTTGCACACATGTGACGAGATTCGCGTTGTCACTGTCGCCGGTGCTGGACGAACTTTCTCTGCAGGGTTTGATCTCGGCAATCTCACGAGTACCACGGTCGGTGAATCCCCTCGCAGCAGTGCCGACTTGGGACGCCTGGCCACTGAAGCATTGACAAATGTGCCACAACTGACGATCGCTGCGGTACATGGTCACTGCGTCGGAGGGGGAGTCGTTTTGGTGGCAGCATGCGACTTGCGTATTGCCGCAGTCGGCGCAACTTTTGTTATTCCTGAAGTTGATTTGGGCATTCCCTTGGCTTGGGGTGGGATACCGCGACTGGTACGAGAAATCGGTCCAGCGCTCACCAAAGAGCTCGTCTTAACTTGTCGACCGTTTGGAGCACAGGAGGCCAAGGACATTGGTTTCATCAACCGAGTTGTTGAAGAAAACGATTTAATGAACCATGTGACCGAATTAGCACGGTCGCTAGCTTCAAAGCCTCTTTTTGCTTTGCGTTCAACGAAACAACAAGTAAATGCTGTTATGGAAGAGATTGCGGGCACTGGTCGGAGTGCAAATGATGCTGATTCGCTTGTGTATGCGATGCGTGACCCCGAAAGCAAACAAGCCATGGCGAGATACATGGAGCAGCACAAGTAGCCTTGATCTGTGCCAATTCATCCAACCCTCGCTGCAGGTTGGTACACCGACCCCTTGGTCTATCAAAATGAACGGCAGAGTATTTTTGAAAACTCGTGGGTCCATGTTGGCTATCGCTGTGATCTAACGACATCTGGCGGGGTCTTGTGCGAAGCACTAGCAGAACACGAAATCGTTATTTCCCAAGATGTGAATCTTTGCTTGAGCGCCTACGAAGTTCTTGAAGACCATTCACGCAAAGAGATTTTGGTCGAAAGTTTTCGCGATCTGATCTTTGTCTCCTTGAATACGAAGCTATGTTCGCTCACGCAGTGGCTCGCTGATTTTCCGACGGCGCTCACCGAACTCAATCTAGAGAGTTTTGTTTTTCACTCGCGGGTGGTGCGCCGAGTGGCCTGCAACTGGAAGACCTACGCCGATAATTTCCTTGAGGGATACCATGTGCCGACTGTGCACCCAGGAATGGCTCGAGACGCCGATGCGAGTAACTATTCCGTCATCTTGGGCGATGATCCACGCTGGAATGTTCACGTGATGCCGGCGCGTGCAGACAGTGTATTCGGAATGTTCGGATGGTTGTTCCCAACTTTCGCTTTCAATGTTGTTCCGGGAGGTTGGGCTGTCGAACGGTGGCTGCCACGTGGCGCCGACCACATTGATCTTTTCTTTGAATACTTTTTCGAGCCGAATGCCGGTGAGATTGAGCGAATCGTCGAGATGAATGAGGCCGTGGCCGAGGAAGACGTGCGGATCTGTGAAGCAGTGCAACGCAATCTTGATTCAGGTGTTTACTCTGCAGGTCTGCTGAGTCCAAAGTGGGAAGAACCATTAGTGGTCTTCCACGAAATGATTCGCGATATTGCTGGACTTAACGAATACGCACCGACAGGCACGTGACGCAGCCTTCAAGTTTGATGAATTCGCTGATGTTCGCTTCAATGACTAAATAGCCCATATCGCGAAGCATTTCGGCGCTCTCAGGGGCATCGCTGGCCATGATCAGTCGCTTTTCTCCAACGACGATGACATGAGCCCCAGACTCCTCAGGCATGGCCAAAAAATCTGGGAAGATTGACAGATCATCAACGAGTGCTTCAAAGCCAATGATTGTTCCATTGGGTAAGGCGGTGACAGCAGACTTGAGGTGGAGAACTTTGGAGATCGGAACTGTGATCACGGTTGCCCCGAGAGGCTCAACAATCGCCCCGAATTGGGCGATACCTTCTGCGTTCGTGCGACCACCAAGACCTACATAAATTGTGTCGCCAACCTTCAAGACATCACCGCCATCCATCGTTCCAGGGGCAACGATTCGCTCAACGGTGCATCCCGCCTCGGTGACGACCGGTTCAATCGCGATGACCTCGGGTTTACGCAGATCATTTCCTGGCCGAGTGATGATCGCGACGCCCTTGTAGATAACGACCGTGTCCTCGATGAACACTCCGTCGGGGCACTCATCGATCGCAGGAACCTCAATGATTGACCACTTGCATAGACGCAAGGCCTCGACATAGTTGGACCACTGCTTGAGCGCTAGTTCAACATCGACGGGGGTTCGCTCGATGTGCGTGACTAGGCCTTGCTCAAGAAGGGGACTGGGACGACGAACGAGTGCGATTGGGCGTGATGACATTGGCTTTAACGGTATCTACTGAGGAGATGAGAAGTTGCCGCCTCTCAAATTTAGAAGGATCAAGCCTTTGGTGTTATGAATACTCATAGATGTTTATTGATCTCGCTAAATCAACTCGTAAAGAATTAGATGCCTGCGATGTGGTGATCGTCGGTGCTGGAGCCGCCGGAATCACTTTGGCGCTTGAATTGGAGAAATCTGGATTATCGGTGGCGATTCTCGAGGGTGGCCAAGGTGCCTGGACCGAGTTGTCGCAGAATCGTTATCAAGGTGAAGTTTCGACAAGCGAGGGATTCTCCTATCCCGCATTAGATCGCTGGCGACTGCGCTATTTCGGTGGAACAACCAATCACTGGGTTGGATGGTGCCGTCGCCTTGAGGAAAATGTCTTCACTCAGCGAAGCAATGGGCTCGGCGAGGGTTGGCCCTTTCAGCGAAGCGATCTAGAACCCGACTATCAGCGCGCCATGGAGTTGTGCACGCTTGGACGCGATCTTTTTGACGCTGAAGCTTTGGCGACTGATGCCGATTTGCCGGTTCTCGTGAAAGCAACAGATCTTTTGGCCACACCAGTGTGGCGATTTCCAAAACAACTCCGATTCGCAAGTTATTACCGATCCCGGTTGAGTGAATCTCCCGTCAAAATATATTTTGGTGCGAACTGCATGGGCTTCACTTTTGAGGATAAAACCCCTTCGCCCCGAGCATCCTTAGTGCACATCAAAAATGAAAACGGACTTGATTTTGAATTATCGGCGAAGTGTTTTGTGCTTGCTAGTGGTGGAATAGAAAATGTCCGCCAACTTTTGCTAGCGACTCAGTCACAAAAGCAGATCAATCGCAGCGGAAATCTGGGACTTGGTTTTCTGGAACATCCGCACGGTGCAGTTGGAGCGGTGTTGTGTGGCGACCACACTCCCGAGGATCTAGATGGTGTCATTGGTTATCCCAAGGATATTGATGGCACACAGTTCAAGGTGGGCGTTGGTCTGAGCGAAGAGGTCTCGGCAGAAAGAGGCATGATTAACACTTCTTTCACGCTTGAGCCGCTGCAGACGATTCCGCGTGAAGCACTACACGGAGACGCCATACGAAATCTCTGGGAATCAACTCAACCAGTGGCACTTGGAGGCACTGGTTCGCAAGTCATTGGTCTATACGCGCGCACCGAACAGCGCTGGAACTCTGCAAGTCGCGTCTCTCTTATTTCGGCAAAAGATGATCTCGGTGCTGTTCGGGCACGGTTGGATTGGAGGGTGCTGGCCCAAGATGTGGCCGACATTCGTACCTCGCTGGGTTTGGTCGGCGGCGAACTATTAAAGGCGGGCTTTGGTCCCATGACGCTTGGTGATCCGATTTCTTTTCAGACAATGGAGGGCGGCGGGCACCATCTCGGTGGCGCTCGAATGCACATCAGCGCTGATCAAGGTGTGGTCAATGAGAACTCGCAATGCCATGGCATTGACAACCTGTATGCAGTAGGAGGATCCAGTTTTCCCACGGCTGGTTTTTCAAATCCGACTCTGACAATTGTTGCTCTTGCTGTACGTTTGGCGCGTACTCTGCAGGAGCGAATGTAATGCCAAAGCCGATGAATCGCCGTCAGTTTTTTGATCGCGGGACAAGTTTGGCTGCGTTAGTGGGTCTGATATCAGCGTGTGGTGATGGAACTGCTGTCCCTGTGGCCGATGAACTTGCTTCGACGACGACATCGCTGACATTAAGCAGTACATCAACGTCAACGAGTATGCCTTCGGTGACGTTGATGCCACGTGATGTGGCATTCGCTCAGCCGTGGATTTCATTCGTTGATCAACAGATGATTGAACTCGGAGAGGCGGTCATTGATGCTGCACCCGAGACTGTGGCTCATGCCCGAAAAACCCTGCAATTGTTGTCGGCGGGCGCGCCAATCGGTGAGCGGGACCAACTATTCGCCTTAAGTTGTGAGCAAGACATCACTCAAGGCGACGTCGTGACGGTTGCGGGATGGGTGATGCCCATGAGTTTGGCGGGACTTGCTGGTGCACTGTCGCAGTTGTAGTAGTCACCCTAGATACGGTCTGTTGATATGAACAATGACACCCAACCTGTGATTTTGACGCAGCATTTGGATCTTGTCCATCTTGGCGCTGCCGACACTGTGGCACTTTTTGAAAGTCCGGATGACCCACATCTTTTTTCGGGTGCGTCATTTACCAATCCACATCGCGTCTTGATGTCACAAGATGGTCCACTACGTTGGCGCGTCCCGCAGATTAAAGCAGATGAGAGTGTGAACAAATGGTTTGTGCGTTTGATGGTGCTTCGCTCAACTGGTGTTGTCATCGGCAGTACGAGCTTTCATGGACCACCTGATCAGCGGGGGATGTTAGAAATCGGTATCGGAGTTGAGAAAATCTTTCAAAGACAGGGATTTGCCACGCAAGCGTTGTCGGGGATGTGGACGTGGGCTGGTGCGGAACCAGACGTGAAAATTTTTCGCTATCAAGTCGGCGTGAATAACATTGGCTCTCAACAATTGATTCGCAAAATGGGGTTTGCCTATGTGGGTCAAGATGTTGATGATATTGATGGCCTCGAAGATATCTTTGAGTTGACAGTTGATGAGTTTCGCCAGCGGGGCTTAATGCCCACGATGAGCCCATAAAACCGTTGTCGAACAGGCACTAAAGTTGGATCAACCCGTGGCGAACCGTCGGCGTGGAGATACGCTAGGGACGAAATATGCGGGTGTAGTTCAATGGCTAGAATCTCAGCCTTCCAAGCTGATCATGCGGGTTCGATTCCCGTCACCCGCTCCAGTGACCATGACCATGACCAAAGCCTTGGTCTGTCAAAGAAATACGTCTAATTCTTGAGTCGTTATTCTCTGTGAGATGTGTGAGACTGACGATGATCAGGGGGACGTATGAACCGCATTGAAATAGAGACCACGCTGAATAATGATCGGGTCTGGCTGTTGAACGCGATGAGCGAACTTTCCGAGGAGCAACTTGTGCGTCCTTTGACACCCAGCGAACATGATGCCTCCAATATGTGGACGGCCACCGATCATTTTGTGCACCTTGCTCTGATTGAGCGCAACTTCGCGGCGATGATTCGGCGCCACATTGGCGGAGACAGTAATCCTGTTGGTCTGCGCACCGATGCCTCGGGACAGCCCCGCACCGTCGAGCAGATTATGGCCACGGTGCACGCAATGACTGAAGAGTGGCAGGTGCAACATCGCGGTATCACCTTGAGCGCAGCAATCGCCGTGACGGCCAGTGCGCGTTCGGTGACATTGCAATTGCTCAGTGAACTTTCTGACGAGCAATTAGCCGAAACTTTGCCTGGTGCGCCATGGGCTGATGGCACCGTCGGCGGAGTTCTTGCGGCCAATGCTGGACATGGCCGGATGCATTGGCAATGGTCCAAAGAGGCCGGGCTTCTAGAGCACGACTAATTGGCTGATCGTGGGCTAACTTACCCTTCGTAAGATTTTGACTGGGGGTCATGATGCTGGATTACGTGATTAAGGGCGGAACGATCGTTGATGGTTCGGGTGATGCTCGGCATCAAGGCGATGTTGGCGTGCGCGACGGGTTGATCGTTGAGGTCGGAGGTTCGATCACGGAATCGGCGCGGGAAACTATTGATGCTGACGGAGCCATTGTCACGCCAGGTTGGGTTGACGTCCATACCCACTACGACGGTCAGGTGAGTTGGGACGAAGTCATGGATCCCTCGGCTGGTAATGGTGCCACGACAATCGTGATGGGTAACTGCGGCGTAGGTTTTGCGCCGGTGCGACCTGGTGGCGAAAAGGCACTGATTGAACTCATGGAAGGCGTCGAGGATATTCCGGGCACTGCTTTGTATGAAGGCATTGAGTGGGGTCAGTGGGAATCCTTCCCCGAATATATGGATTACATCGCCAGTCGTCGGTACTCGTTGGATATCGGAGCACAGGTTGCTCATGGGGCATTGCGGTATTACGTGATGGGTGAACGAGGTAAAGAAAATCTCGATGCCACCAATGAAGATCTGAACGAAATGTCGCGTCTCGTGACGCAAGCGCTCACTGCTGGAGCCGTAGGTTTTAGTACCTCGCGTACCATTGGGCATCGCGCTCTCGACGGTTCGCCAGTCCCTGGAACCTTTGCCCCTGATCAAGAACTTTCAGCGATCGCACAAGCCATGCGAAAAGCGGGGCGGGGTGTTTTTGAAATGATTCCCGCGGGAACTGTCGGCAAATTGGAAGGCCTGGGTGGAGAACGCACAACTCCTGAAGCCGAACTGACATTGATGGCTGATTTTTCTCGCCAAAGTGGACGCAAGGTCACATTTACTTTGGTGCAGTCACCCGACTATGCCCCAGATACTTGGGAACGGCTGCTGGAAATGGTCGTCACCGCTAATCAAACAGGGGCGCAGTTGTTTCCGCAAGTTCCATCACGGCCGATCGGATTGGCATCGGGGTTGTCGGGCTATCACGCATTCCAGCGTCGACCTACGTACATGAAGTTGACGCATTTATCTTTGGCTGAGCGAGCGCGAGAAATGGCCAAGCCAGAAGTCAAAGCCGCCATCATGTCTGAAGGTGATGTGCCTGTTGACCAACCGGGTTCGATGGCCAACATGTATCAACTCTTCCAAAACGCGGCAGGTTTCATGTACCCGCTCGCAGACCCAGTTGATTACGAACCAGACCCGTCAAACATGCTCGGTTCGCGGGCAGCATCCACGGGCGAAAATGTTTTGAGTTTGTTGTACGACTACATGCTTGAGCAAAACGGTGCCGCGATGTGCGCCCTGATGGGTGGAGCAAACGTGCATGAAAGCCAAGAGGTTTTGCGCAAGATGCTGATGCACCCAGAAACTGTGACTGGTCTCTCTGATGCCGGAGCGCATGTGACCCTCATCTGTGATGCCACGATGCCGACAACCCAATTGACATTCTGGGCTCGTGATCGTCATCTCGGTGAGCGCATCCCGTTGGAGTTCTTGGTGGCGAAACAGACGAGCCGTAACGCAGATTTATACGGTTTGAACGATCGCGGCCGTCTCGCAGTGGGACTGCGCGCCGATATCAATGTCATTGACTTTGAAAATCTTACGGTCTCGCCACCCAAGGCATTTCATGATCTGCCTGCAGGTGGGACTCGTCTGATTCAGCCCGTCAAGGGCTATTTGGCGACGCTGGTGAAAGGTCAAGTCACGCGCCGTCATGATGCCGATACTGGGGCACGACCAGGTTCATTAGTTCGTAGTTAGATAAAAGTCAGTCTTTGTTTAAAAGGGAGATTTCATTGTGAATAAGGTTGAAAAGTTCGTTGAGAAGTTTGCTGAGTCATTGACTGATCAACCGCTCAGTGTTGATCGTCTAGTCACGCAACCCAGCAATCTGTCTCCTGAAGAAATGATGACAGCGCTTTCCCATCCTGCGGTTGGGCGCGCAGGTATTGATCTGATGGCTGACTTTATGCATCCGACTGATTCACGCTATTTTGATGCGATTTACGGCTCGTATTATGGGCAAAAAAATATTCGTGGTTGGCTCGTGCCGATGATGTCGGAAATCAGTTTCATTGAATTCGTTCCCACATCGGAGCCTGAGTTTTTCGATGACGGTGAAGGCGTTACCACTCTTGATGAGTGGCAGATGGTTGCCGATATGCAAGCCATGGGAATGGGCGAAGGAAAAATGCCGATGTCGCGCGGGGTCAGTGTGCGCCGCTATCGCGACAGTTGGATCACATGGGCTTGTGATGTGTATGACACTGGCTCGTTTCGTGTTCCACCACCACCTGGAGTTGAGGCAGCACCGTTGCCTGATGCGCCGTCACCTAAAGAGTGGCAACGACACTTGGCCACTCCAGTAACAGTGTGCTCGGAAGTGGACTTTGACGCTGATTGCGAACAGTTCCACCCCACTGACTCGGTGTATCACGATCCAATATTCGGAGTTTTTCATGGTCGCGATGAAATCAAATCGTGGATTATGGACATCATGCCGCGCGTTGGCAACATCGAGTTCATGCCAGTCGGCCCCGAACTCAACAATGGCAAGACATATCTGCAGGAGTGGGTGCAAGTGGCGGTCACCAGTGGCGGCGACCGTGTGCCTATGTTTCGCGGAACCAGCGTGCGCCGTTACCGCGATGGATTTACTGTGTACGCCGCTGACTACTTTGACACCGCTTCGTTGATGGATCCAGAGGTGATGGCGGCTAGCGCGAAGTGTGGCTCAAGCCTCACTGCTGCGGACATCATGAAATATAAAATGCGGAACTTGTAAGAACTCTTTTATACCGTGGCAGACTTGGCAGGCCGTTGCATCGTGCGCGCTGCATCAGAATCTTTAATCTTGAAAAAGGCAAAAACTGATCCGAGATAAAAGATGGCAACTGAGGCAATGAAGCCCGCATGAAAGCCACCGAGTTCTGCTGTGTCGGTGGTGGCCCCACCATCTAGCAAATGATTCGTTCGGCTGATAAAGATTGTCGCCAAGATGGCCACTCCTAAAGCGGCAGATGTTTGCCTTTGAGTTGAATTGATTGAAGAGGCGCGTCCAGTATCGGGGGCTTCAATATTTGCGTATGTGGCAGCCTGCAGGGGCATGAAGGCAAAGGCCATGCCGCATCCTCGTAAGAACATCAGAGCGCCAATGGTGACTAGCGAGCTATTGAGATTGAGAAACGCAAAGGGGATCGTCGCCGAACCAGCGGCCAACAAGCCAAAGGAGATCAAACGCCGCGGTCCAACAGTGTGATACCAGCGACCTACAAAACGGGTCATCACGATCACTCCGATGGCTTGGGGAAATGTGGCAAGTCCGGATTTCATGGCTGATGCGCCGAGCAGGGTCTGCATAAATTGTGGTAGCAGAAAGTAGAAACCAATGAACGCGCCATAAGACAAAGTGTTCGTCAGGTTGGCGTTGCGAAAAATTCGATCTTTGTAGAGGCGTAATGCCAACATCGGTTCGGCGATTGAAGTTTCAACCTTGATCAAGATGGCGAGCATGATCAAGCCACCGAGTCCGGTCAGGAGAACTGATGAAGATAGCCAGCCGTGTTCAGGGGCTTGAGATAGTGCGTAGAGCACTCCTGATAGTCCTAGTCCAGATAGAACAAACCCAGCAAAATCAAATCGACCGACGCGTGGTTCACGATGCTCTTTGAGAAATAAGGCCACAAAAGCAATACCAATGACTCCGATTGGCAAGTTGATATAAAAAATCCACCGCCATGTGGTGTGATCAATGATCGCTCCGCCGAGAACTGGTCCGAGTGCCGGAGCGATGACTGTAGGAATAATGAGTACCGCCGATGCCCGAGCTCGTTCTTCAGGAGGAAAGGCGCGGTACAGCATGGCTATTCCAACGGGAGTTAACATCCCTCCGCCAACGCCTTGCAAGACTCGAAAAATAATCAGTTGGTCAATCGAATTGGCCATTCCACAGAGTGCAGAGGCCAAAGTGAAAACGCTTAAGGCAAATAGAAAGGTCTTTTTCGTGCCATATTTATCGCCGATCCAGCCCGAGGAGGGAATGAAGATCGCCAGCGACAAGAGATAACCGAGAATGACCCATTCCATTGTCGCAGGGGTAGAAGAAAATTCGCGCGTAAGACTCGGTATCGCGGTATTGATGACCGTCGTGTCCAGGATCTCCATGAACTGCCCAAGGACGAAAGCGATAGCCACTAACCACTTGTATTGAATGCGCTTCACCTAGGTGCCCTGCCGAATCTCGTATCTATCTGAGGACGGTTACCTTAGGCGAGCGAGGGAGGTTTATCGCTCTTCAGGAGGAATCACCGAACGAAACTGCACGAGTAACAAGACGTCGTAGGTGATTTTCAGCAATCCAGCGATGATCAACGGCCATCCAAAAGTCGAGTGATCAAGCATGACTCCAGTTGCCAGTGGGGGAAGTGCGGCGGCCAAACTCCGAGGAACATTGGTCATGCTGGCGGCGGCGGCCCGTTCACTTGGTGGGACGATAGCCATGACGTAACTCGTTCGTGCGGGCACATCCATGCTGGAGACGAGACTTCGCAAAATCAAAAATGCAATCGCCAAAGTTACATTCGGCATAAAAGCGGCGGTGATGAGAAAAACACTGGCGGGGATATGGGTGAACACCATGGTGCGAACCAGTCCAAGTTTCTGAGCGACTCGTGGTGCGAGAAGAATTGAAAAAGCGGAGAGAGTGCCAGTGATAAAAAGCAAGGTTCCGATGCGGGCAGTTGACAAATCGAAACGACGCCCAAGCCACAGTACGAGCATGGATTGAATAACAAATCCACCGCCCAGGGCGTCAATGCTAAAAAGAATTGATAACCGTGTGACATGACGACGACTGCTTGCCAGTGGGGTGCGCGGGGGAGTTGGTAGTACTGGGAGTTGCAGTCGCCTGTAGTTCACAAAAAGCATCAGCCCTCCTAACGCGTAGAGCGCAAAGACATAACGATTGACGGTGTGCTCGGAAACATCGAGGGCTTGAGCGATGAGGTGTGGAAGTCCCGCAGCCAAAGACCCAAGCGCGCCGAGTAGTGAAGCCACCATGGCGTAGCGCGCAAAGATCACTGTACGTCGTTCGTCAGTTGTCGTGAGGGGCAAGAGGGCTTGCTCTAACGGTAGGAAAGGGCTGACATCACCAGATGAAGGATTCATCGTCCCGATAGCACCAATGATGAACAACGCCCAAAACCAAGTGATGGTCGCGAAGCCGATGCCCGTCAGTGCCATGAGTCCAGTGAGCCACAGCAGCAAACGAGTGGGGGTCTGACGAAAGCCGCGTAGACCGATAGTGAGAGTGAGAATTGCCGAACCTAAGAGGGTGGCGGTGACCAGAGCTCCAACTTGAAAGGCCGAGTAGCCCTGTTCGATCAGGTAGGCGGGCAAGATAACGCTGACAAGTCCATCCACAAAGGCTCTGATGCCACGTGAAGCAATCAGAGAGTTTGCTGAATTCGCCACGCCATCAGTATTGCCCCCGTAGGGCTTGGCTTGAGTACATCCGGGGTTATGTCGGCTTTGGTAGGGATTGACCGTTTTGCATCCGACTGTTAGATAGGGATCGAACACTGGGCCTTGGCCGGTCGTGCGGGTGTTTGCTTTAGGGGTGATGACTGCTGACTGGTGGAGGGTCTCACAAGAGCAACGGTTTCCTAAACCGCAGGTCGTAGGTCCGATTCCTACCGAGGGCGCCAGTTGAGCAGGGCTTTTCCTACACGATTAGCGAATTGTGCAAGAGAACTAACTAGAACATCACTTGCTGCCACTAGGTTTGAGTTGCGAAGCAAAAGGTGACCCACACGACATGCAATCATGTTTTTCGTTTACTTCTGGTCGTACCTGAAATGAAGGCTTTTCATCGGACATCGTTCATCACAGTAGTTGCGAACCTCCGTAGCTCCTGAACATCTGCAAGAACTGCTGCGACATAACGGTCGGGCCGGACAACGATGGCATATGCATTACCCACTGCGCTTTTCGCAACTACAACTTGCGCCTCTAGTTGATTCAGTTCTTCGGGTAGTTCAATTTCTTCCGCACTCACCACAACGAGACTGGCACCATTGTGTACCACCGCAGCTGACACATCGGGATGAAACCAAAATTGATGCCCCACTCGTTCATCGTCTCCGTACACAAGACCCGACTCAATATGTGCTGCAGGGCGCGCACCTCCATAACCAGAATCAGGATTGATTCCATGACTCACTCGCCCCGATAATTGATCGATGAGTCGACCCACATCAGCTGCATGGGCCACAACACTTCGTACATGTGGAACTCGTTCTGTGGTGTAGGTGTAAAGGATTTTCTCTGCTGCAATGCCACGCTGTACAAATGCCAACTTCCATGCGAGATTGACCGCATCACGCATCCCAGAGTTAAGACCTTGACCCAAGAATGGGGGCATTTGATGTGCGGAGTCGCCTGCCAAAAACACATTGCCCTTTTGTAGCTGTGGCGCAACAACGGCGTGAAACCTGTACACAGCAGAGCGCACAATACGCGCGTCTACCGGGGTTACCCACGGGGATAACAAAGACCACAAACCTTGCTCAGTGTTGAGCTGTTGGGCATCTTCATGTTTTTGAATTTGAAATTCCCAGCGTCGATATTGGCGATGGCCTTTCACATACGTTGCGGGACGTTGAGCATCACAGTATTGGCGCACACCCACGGGTAAATCCACTTGTGCGTTGTCATGTAACTCAATATCAACCACCAGCCATGGTTGATCAAACTCAAGATCCTCTAATTGCATCTCTAATTGTCTACGTGTCCAACTTGAGGCTCCATCACAACCCACCACCCAACGCGACTCATACACAGTTCCATCATCGAGTGTGACAACACAGCGATTTCCCAGCTCTTGCAGAGAATTTGCCACTTGTCCCCAATGCACTTGGGCTCCGCGTGTTGCAGCTTGAGTGCGAAGCATCGCGTCAAGTTCTGGTTGATAATGCACGACAACAGGCGGTAATCCTTGCAGACCCATGGGAGGAACTTCCGCACCAAGAATGTATGCACCATTCCCATCGACAAAGTCTGCTGCCTCTAAGCGAGAAGTATTCGCCTCAATCCAAGCTCCCATTCCATGGTCGTGAAACATGCGTTGGATTTCATCATCCATCACAATTGCGCGTGGAAGTTGATAGGACTCCTTATCGCGTTCAATGACAGTGTTTGTGACGCCCATGTCTGAGAGCAATATTGATAGAAGACACCCCACAGGTCCGCCGCCAATAATCACGACATCACATAAGTTCATGAAGATTTCTCTCTGCGAAAGTCTTACGGAATCCGCGGGCATATTGGCGTACACGCTCTTTCTCGTCGTCGTCGATTACTTCCGCCACAGCAAAGAGAAAAGGTTCTAGAGCAGCCCACCCCATCTCCATTGCCATTCCAATGGTCACTATTGCCTTTGTCTCAGCATCAGCTGACTGCAATTGGCGTGCATTAACTACGTGTCGCAGTACCCCGCGTGGCACTGATACTCCGGCGGTTAATTCCATCTGAGCAAGTTCCATCTCGCCGTCCAAAACAGATCGAACAACTGCACGCAAATACCTTTGGTCATTCGCCAAAGCCAGCGGCGCAGGCACCGGACTTCCCCCTGATTGTTTTTTGGCAAATTCAGCGTGCTCATGTACCAGCCGTGTCATTGCTGCACGCAAGAGGCCCTCTTTCCCTTCAAAATAGTGATGCACAAGTCCATGATTCACACCAGCACGATCAGCAATCGCGCGCACACTCATCGCACGAGGACCTAGTTCACCAAGAAGGTCAGCTGCAGCATTTATAAGTTTTTCTTCTGACGTTGCTCGTGCACGTGTTGGCGTCTTGTCAAGATCGTGCATCAGGAATTATCCCGCAGTTGCATAGTCAGTAATAGACGCAACGCTTTCACCCTTGCGGTATCGAGAGACAAGTTCATCGAAATCCACATTGATACCAATGGGGTTCTCAGCAAACAAAGGACCCGCCATGAACGCTTTTAACTCTTTCTTCGTCATTGGAACATCAATCTGTGTCTCTACTTGGTTGCCATCTGGATCTCGGTAGTACGCAGACAATGTCAGTCCATGATTGATTGTCCAATACGGCGCGTAGCCCTTGGCCTTCATTCGTTCGTATTGTCCAAAAAGATCATCGAGTGTGTCGTAGGTAAAGGCGACATGCTCAAGGCCCCGTGCGTTCGCTGTACGCTCTTCCAGATTTGGGAAGTTCACAATCGCAATGCGATGGTGTTCGTCGTCATATGAGATGAACGAGATGAAGTCATTCTCATGCCGGGCTTCACCTTCGAGAAACTCCTTCCACCAAGAGACCATGTCGGTGAATTGGGATGTTTTCAGCACAATGTGGGCCAATTTGACGGGTGAACTCATGATTTCCTCCAAGGTTTAGACAACTGCCTAATTAGGACTATAGTGCCTTTTATGACACTTCGTTTCGCCTCACGTAATGGCCGTGCTCACCTCGTCGTCGGATCCGAGAATCGATTGGTGGATCTCGAAATTGCGAGCAATGGCAAGTTCTCTTCTGAACCCATTGATGCCTTTCGTAGATGGAAAGAACTCCGCGAGTTCGCGATAACCATTCCCGATGGCTCCGGCGAACTCTGCGATGTGAATGATCTCGATGCGCCGTCCCCCTGGCCCTTTCAAGTATTTGGCATCGGATTGAACTACCGCTCACATGCTGAGGAGAGTGGACTTCCTATTCCCACCTCGCCTTTGACATTTACGAAGTACACCTCATCTGTGGCACATGGAAATGCCGACATTCCTCTAGTGGGTTCGTCCATTGACTGGGAAGTGGAACTTGTGGTTGTGATTGCAGATGGTGGACGCAATATCGCACCAGAGGATGCATGGGAACATGTTGCAGGTATTGCAGTTGGCCAAGACATTTCCGATCGCGCACTCCAATTTGCAATCCGACCACCCCAGTTCAGTTTGGGTAAGAGTCGCAAAAACTATTCACCTTTTGGTCCGTGGCTTGTTGATGCAGCCGACGTACCTCAACGAGATGCCTTACGCATGACATGCACACTTAATGGAGAAATCGTGCAAGATACTTCCACTGACGATTTGATCTTCAGTGTGTCTGACATCATCGCGTATCTTTCCGACATCGTGCAGTTGCTTCCAGGCGATGTCATTTTCACTGGCACGCCAGGTGGAGTGGGCGTCTCGCGCACGCCCGCAGTGTTTCTCACACCTGGAGACGTACTGGTCTCCACAATTGACGGAATCGGCACCACCACAAATCGCTGCGTCACCGAGTAAAAATCACGCGAATTACAACTTCATACAGGGGGAACACAATGGGCTTGAACAAAGATTTCCAAGGCAAAGTTGGTCGTTATTTCGAGGACTCAGAGCCCTGGTGGCCACCTATCCAGACACCGCGAGAAGATGCACCCAATGTTGTTGTTGTGTTGCTTGACGATGTGGGGTATGCCCAGTTCGGTTGCTATGGCTCAGACCTAGATACGCCAACCTTTGATGCTCTCGCAGATAAAGGTCTTCGTTATTCGAACTATCACACCACAGCGTTGTGCTCACCTACGCGTGCATGTTTGCTCACCGGACGCAATCACCACGCCTCTGGCATGGCATGTGTAGTGGATTTAGCACAGGGATTTCCGGGCTACGACGCAAACATTCCACCCGAAAATGGCTTTCTTTCCGAAGTACTGAATATGAATGGCTATGCAACATTTGCATTGGGTAAATGGCACTTAGCCCCTGCATATGAAAACAATGACGGTGGTCCACGTACTCACTGGCCATTGAGCAAAGGCTTTGATCGCTTCTATGGATTTCTTGCGGGCGAGACAGATCAGTATCATCCGGACCTCATTCACGACAATCATCAAGTGGAACCACCCAAAACTCCAGAAGAGGGGTACCACATCACAGAAGACATGACTGATCGCGCCATTCAATACATCAAAGATCTACGAGCCTTCTCCCCAGTGAAGCCTTTCTTTATGTATTACGCACCAGGTGCATGTCACGCGCCACATCAAGCACCCAAAAAATATATTGACGCTTACAAAGGCAAGTTCGACAAAGGTTGGGATGCATGGCGCGAGGAAGTTTTCACGCGACAAGTAGATAGTGGCTTATTGCCCGATGGCACAGAGTTGTCTGAACGTCCTTCGTGGGTCCCTGCATGGGACACACTCAGCGTTGACCAGCGACGTCTCTTCACTCGATTAATGGAAGCGTTCGCAGGCTTCATGACACACACCGATGAACAAGTAGGTCGTCTCTTACAGTTCATTGATTCATTGGGAGAACTTGACAACACGATTGTTGTCATCATGAGCGACAACGGTGCATCTGCCGAAGGTGGCCCTTCTGGAAGCCACAACGAGAAGTACTTCTTCAACTTTGTTCCAGAAAGTCTTGAAGAGAATCTCAAGCACATTGATGACATCGGTACGCAACACTCCAATAACCACTACCCGTGGGGTTGGGCATGGGCTGGCAATACTCCTTTGAAGAGATTCAAGCGTGATACCCACGAGGGAGGCGTGTGTGATCCCATGATTGTGCATTGGCCAGCTGGCCTCGGAACACCTGGGCAAACGCGCCGCCAGTATGTGCATGCAATCGATCTTGCTCCCACTCTTCTGGAACTCATTGGCATAGAGATGCCGAAGGAAATAAAGGGGGTTACTCAAAGCCCAATAGAGGGAACAAGCTTTGCGTACACCATGAATGACGCCGCAGCCCCTCAACGTCACCTCACGCAGTACTACGAAATGATGGGGTCACGTGCGATTTATCACGATGGGTGGAAAGCAGTGGTATTTCACCCACCCATGATGTCGAACTACGAAGATCGAGGCATCTCCACACGCTCATTTGAAGAAGATGTGTGGGAGCTCTACCACGTTGCCGAGGATTTTTCGGAATGTCACGATGTCGCAGCACAGCTCCCCGACAAGTTGGAAGAAATGAAAAAACTGTGGTGGCAAGAAGCAGAGAAGAACCAGGTGTTGCCGCTGAATAACACTCCGATGAGATTCAGAGATCGTCGTTGGCAACGTCAGCGATATATCTATCACCACGGCATCGCATCTATTCCGGAAACCACTGCACCTAACTTGCGCAATCGCTCATTTCACATCAATGCAGAACTCACGATTACCGCAGGTGCCAACTGTGACGGAATCATCGTCTGTCATGGAGGTCATGCAGGTGGATATGCGCTCTATATCAAAGGTCGTCGACTTCACTACGTGCATAACTTTCTTGGTTCAAGTGCAACAACGGTGTCTGCAAGCGAAGAGCTTCCTGCCGGTGACATTCTTGTACGTGCTGTATTCAATGCAACAGGACGTTTCCGCGGTGAGATGAATTTGTATTACGGCGATGTGCCAATGGGCAGTGGCGACATTCCCATCACCACCCCAATCACGTACGGAGTTGATCCGTTCTCAGTGGGTTACCAACGGATGGGTTCAATTTCGTCTGATCTCCCAGGCAAATTCGAGATGCCCGAGGGAGTTCTTCATCGAGTAGTGATTGATGCAATTGGTCGTGCGTACCGTGACCCAGAAGGTGAACAACGTGCCGCTTTAGCACGTCAATAAAGGGCTCTATCCCACAAAAGCCGGAAGATCGATGACATACCGTCTGTAGCGGCGTGGTAATCGTGGCTCAAATGGGGACTGTTGAGGGGATGGTGTGCTGAAGCAGCCAGAAAATGGTGTCCGGCAACAAAGAGGGTGAAGCGGGTCAAGATTGCTGGTGCGACGACTACGACTGGTGGGGCGACTGGTTTGCCGTCGTCTGGTATTGGTGCGGTTGCTTTGAACGTGACTGCTGTTGAAGGGTTTGATGCGGGTGGTTACGGGTTTGTGACTGTGTATCCGTGTGATTCGTTGAGTACTGCTGTTCCTGATGCATCGAATCTGAATTTTGCTGGTGGTCAGACAATTCCAAATGCGGTGATTGCTCCGGTGTCGGCTGATGGTTATGTGTGTTTCAATGTGTACGGAAACACCGATCTGTTGGTTGATGTCAGCGGCTACTTCCCATGAGATCCTTCTCAGCTGTTGCACAATTCATTGCACAACTAGGTGAGACATCCGAAGACTGAACGAGATCAGTGGAGACACGAGCCCAGAAAATCTGGACAGGCAGATCTTGTCAAGTCGAATTTAGACAGGTTTCACCCTTTTCCTAAACCGCAGGTCAGTGATCACCAAGATCTGGGGCCCATGACGAACCGTTGATATGTGTGCCACCATCCACAAAAAGCGTGTTCCCTGTCATATATCGACAATCTTCACTGGCGAGAAAAGAGACAACGGGAGCGATGTCGTCGTACGGGTCGCCAATTCGCCCCGTTGGATTGTGAGCATCGGCGGAAGCAACTAATTCCGGGTGCTGGCTCATGACCCGGCGAAAAGCAGCGCTCTTGGCCGCCGGACAGAGAGCGTTGACGACGATGCCCGTTGCCGCCCATTCACGGGCGGCCGTTCTCGTCAACGAGCGCAAGGCTTCTTTACCGACGTTGTACTCGAGAGTTCCCATGTGAGCGTTGACTCCATTGAGTGAGCACATGTTGATGACTCGACCCCACGACTGTGCTCTCATGATTGGGAAACATTCGCGCATTGCCCAAAAAGCGGCATAGAAGGCCATATCTAAGCCATGTTGAAGTAACTCATTAGTTTTATGTTCGACGCGTCCCATGCCGCCGCCACCCCAAGCATTGTTGACCAAAATGTCTACCTTGCCAAAGACAGACATGGCGCTGGCGACTAAGGCAACGATGTCTTGCTCACTGGTGACATCTGTTCGCACGAATCGCACCCGCTCGCCGAATTGAGCCTGCAGTGCTGCACCTGACTCAACATCAATATCTGCAGCCACAACACGAACGCCGTCTTCCACTAATCGACGAACAATGCCTGCACCAATTCCATCGGCGGCCCCAGTGACAATAGCGACGCGTTCACTTTGATGCGTATGCGACATGATTCCCCCTTGATCCCCGAGGTAACTCTCGGGCACTCACATGAAAAACTTAGCGCGAAAGGTGTGCCTCAATGGCGGCAACCAAAGTCGCGTCATCTGGCTGGACCATGGGAGCAAATCGCCCGATGATGTCGCCCGACTTGCTCACAAGAAACTTTTCAAAGTTCCAGCGGATGTCACCCGTGTGGCCTTCGGCATCGGCCGAGGCTGTGAGTTCCGTGTAGATGGCATGGCTGCCTTCACCGTTGACTTCAATCTTTTCAAGAAGCGGGAAAGTGACACCGTATGACGTCGAACAAAACGTCGCGATCTCTTCGGCGGTACCCGGCTCTTGACCCATGAACTGATTACACGGAACACCGACAACGCTGAAACCACGGTTGGCATACTTCTCGTGTAACGCTTCAAGACCCGTGTATTGCGGCGTGAGTCCACACTTGCTGGCGACATTGACGACCAGCATCAGGTCGGCTCCAAGTCCTCCCAAAGTTGTTTCTTGACCGGACAGGGTATTGATTGGTGTATTGATCAGGCTCATAGTTCATAATCTCACAAACTCGGCGAGATCTTTCAGTTAGAGCAAGTATCGAACCGCGAAACTCACTGCTTGATCCAAGGCCGCCCGCGGAGATGTTGATATGCCCTGAGTAGGAGGGTCAATCGGCGTACGATCAGGTAACGCCATCTTTGTTCTCATCCGAGTCAACTTGGATTGGAAAAACTTATGAAATCGCCTCGCCACTCTTCTCAGCCCGCAGCAACTTGGTGCGTTGGATCGTGCCTAGCAACATGTGCTGCAGTGTGGCCGACGGTTGGCGGTTGGGTGGACGTGCGCTTTGCCGTGGCGGTAGCGGCGATTGCATGGATCTTCAAGGGATGGGTTTGTGGGGCAAGTGCCTCAGTTGGTTTGCTATTGGGATACGCATTTTTAGGTTCCCGTATAGGCGATGAACTCGGTGGAGTATCGATGCTGGCACTGCTTGTGCTGGGCTGTGTCGGAATCATTGAGATCGTGATGCTGGCCACGGTTCTGCAACGCACGACAGCGGCGATGTCATCGCATGCCCCCTCGCGGCGCATCTTGACATTTCTATTAGGTGTCGGTGTCCTTGGGGTAGTCGGCGCAGGTCTTGAAGTATTGGTGCTTCATGTGGCAGGTCAAGGTGAAGCAGTTTCATTTTTTGATTGCGCTCTCGGCTTGGGCATTGCTTCATGCCTGGCGGCGATGGTAGCCACGCGACGAGCCGCCCATTGGTTTACATATGACCGATCCTCGGCCACAAAACTGATCACACCACTGATGATCATTCTGGTGTCATTCGTGGCAGCCCAAGTGACGCGCCAAGTATGGGCACGTTTGACAGATGTCGCTGGCACCGATCTTGCTTCAGGTGACCCAGTTATTTTCATTGTCTATGGCATTGAATTAATTTTTACGGCGCTGCTTTTACTTTTTTGTTTGCGTTCGGCCAACGCTCACTTCGCAATGGAAGTACAAGCGCTACGCCGTGAATCACTTCTAGAAGCAGCTCTTGACACGACTCCTGGCATGTCGGTTGTTTTTGATGCAGATTTTCGCGTGGTGATTGCCAATAAAGAGGTGCGAGAGAAGTTTTCGACAAAAATTCCTGGCTTACCAGTGATTGAACTCTTTGACCTGAATGCACAATCTGGTCGGGCCCGATTAGTCACCGATTTGTTGCAGCAGGCCCTGGACGGCGGACCGGGATACGCCGAGTTGGCTGAAGATGACACCGAAAGCACAATGCGCATCTTTGAACTTGAAGCCAGACCAATTGGTCCGAACACAATCAATCCACTCGGTCTGTTGCATTCTTTAGACGCAACTGAGCGCCGCAACTTGGCGATGCGTTCGGCGCAGTCAGAGCGAATGGAATCTTTGGGTGCTTTGGCTGGTGGCTTGGCCCATGACTTCAACAATCTTTTATTCGTCACGCTTGGCAACCTGCAGTTGATGGCGATACATGAAAAAGTCACCGGCGATGAGAAGTTGTCAAAGTTTGTTTCCCGCTCAATTACCGCTGTTGAACGCGGCGCAGAGATTACGAAATCGTTGTTGGCAGTCGCTCGCAGCCAGCCTCTCGAAGAAAGCGCGGTGACGCTTTCAGAATTGATTAAGGGTCTACTTCCTCTTGTTCGCCAAGCGCTCGGTGAGGGTCGCCAAGTGACAGTTGATTTCGCTGATCCCACTGTCCAGTTGATGGTGGACGCCGGTCGCTTATCAAGTTGTATTTTGAATCTCGCATTCAATTCACGAGATGCCATGGGCCCCACAGGAACGCTGCGAATTTCTGCGCGCACTAACTCAGACAGTGGCTTTCTGGAGCTCTCGGTGGCAGATGACGGCAAGGGAATGCCAGCAGATGTTGTGTCACGCGCCTTTGAGCCCTTCTTCACCACTAAAGGAGTAGGTCGAGGCACTGGACTTGGTCTGGCAACTGTTTATGCCTTTGCTCAGCAAAGTGGGGGATCGGCATCTCTGGAGAGTCGCCTCGGTATCGGTACGACGGTGACGCTCAGTTTGCCGATTTACTCAGGTCAGCAAACTCGCACGGCGACAGTGGTGCAACGCCGTTCAGGTCGTCGTGTTGTGGTGGCCGATGATGAGCAATCTTTAGCGGAGATGGTGGCCTCCTGGCTGATTGACATGGGCATTGATGCGCGGTTTGCCACCTCACCGAAGGCAGCCTTAGAAATGATTGAGATTTTTGAACCTGATGTCCTTGTCTCAGATGCAAATTTTGGAGAAGAAGTTGACGGGATTCAACTCGCTCGCCTGGCTGTAGCGATTGTGCCCGATCTGGCAGTTATTTTCATGACTGGTTATTCAGAGCAGATGAGAAACTTGCAAGAACTCGGAGAACGTACTCTGGCGAAACCTTTTTCCCGCGAAGATCTGTACAGCGCCTTGTCGCCCTTCATCGCCCATCGCGATGGAGATACATCTGTCGACCAATTGGGTGGCGGTGAAAATTCACTATGAGTGATACACCCAAAGTTTTGGTTATTGATGACGAAGAAGCGATTTGTGAACTGATCGTGGCTGTGGCCGAGTCGGCTGGCTTTGAAGCGACATCGGCCAGTCTTCCCAGAGATATTGAGGATGCCATCGGTGGTCGTTTTGACTTGGTTGTCCTTGATCTGTCACTTGGCGAAATAGATGGCATTGAGATCATGAGCAAGTTGGGCGCAACTCATCGTGGCATGCCCGTGATTCTGGTGAGTGGGGCAGATCAAACACTGCTGGATACAGCTGGTCGAATTGCCGAGATGCACAAACTCCGCGTCATCGGGACCTTCGCCAAGCCATTTTCGCTGGATGTGTTGAAAACGGCGATGACGGAATGGTCGCAGGTGATTGATCAGGGCTTGGATCCGACCGGACCCAAGGTGATCATCAATGCCGATTTGTTATTGGATCCAGATCTTTTACATCTCGCCTATCAACCCAAGGTCTCCACGCAGACAGGTGAAGCGCTCGGTGTTGAAGCGCTCGTTCGTTGGCGCCACAAAGACCACGGAGATGTTTCGCCAGCGATTTTGGTCGCCCTCATTGAACAAGAGGCCCGCACCAGCGAGTTATTGGATTTAGTGATGACGATGGCTGCTCGTGATCGAAAGCGCTATCGCGCTTTGGCATCGCTTGCTGATATCTCAATCAATATTTCCGTGTTGGACCTCAACGACGAGGAATTGCCGCGACGAGCGCAACGCGTCCTTCTTGAGGCGGCACCTAGTGAGAGATGGACATTTGAGGTCACTGAAACTGCGCCAATTACTGATGTCGCGCCTGCCTTGGCCATCTTGACCCGCTTGCGCATCGCAGGTTTTCGTTTATCGGTTGATGATTTTGGTACTGGCACTAGCAACTATGAGCGACTGTTAGTAGCCCCATTTACGGAACTAAAAATTGATCGAGCGATGGTGAGTCGTTTAGATATTGCTGCTGTGGAGCCAGACCCGATGGTGCGATCGGGTATCGACGTGGGGCATTCACTCAATATGCAAGTGGTTGCCGAAGGCGTTGAAACAGCGGATCAGTTTCGTATGGTGCGTGATCTCGGCTGTGATGCGGCACAGGGTTATCTCATCTCGCCGCCAGTGGTGCCAGTACAGATTGATGCGGCCCTTGACGAATGGCGTCGCAAGTTTGAGTATTTGTCCTAATGTTGAAGATGAAACAAGATTGCAACTGCTGCCTGTAAAGTTTCGGAACTTTTCGCGCTGGAGAGACCCATCGCGGATTTCAGGTAATCGACATTTTCGAGACTCAAGGTGAAGTCCAAAATTCGTCGTGCGTTGGCAGAGTCAGGATGATTGTCGAGTTCTTGGGCGAACTGTTTCATTGTTTGATGGCGCAATATCGAGCGCCGTTTCTTGAGAGCAGATGCGACAACTGTGTTCTTGCGCGCCGCGAGAACCGCAACTTGGTAGACGCTCTCGACCTTGTCGTAGAGATGCAGACGTTGTTCGACGATAGCGGCGAGGCGTTCGCTGAAGTTTCCGTCTGATACCAGATTTTCGTAAAGATCTTTAACGCGCGACCATTGCAACTCAACTGCGAAGGCTGAGAGGTCTTCCATGTCGTCGAAGTAGCGAAAGACGGACCGTTCGGAAACTTTGGCTATCTCTGCGATTCGTGCTGCCGGAGGTTGAATCTCGCCTTGTGCGTAAAGATCAAGTAAGGCCGCGACGACTGCCGCCTTATTGCGGTTGCCTCGCTCGCGCCGCCCGTCAGTTTGAAGTGCCGAAGGGGAATCGTTGCCTTGTGTTGTCGCGAGGCGGTCTGTCGCGGAGGTTGTATTGGAGGGCACTCCGTGAGTCTAGAGGTAGTGGCGCATGACTGCCAATTTCTTGTCCATTTCGAGCGTCAGAACTATTTTTTTGAGTGACAGCAACGCTCGATGGCATTGAGGAGACGATCTACATCGTCGTTTTCGATGTAGCGCACCACGCCAGCGCGAATAACTCCGCCTCGATCGGCAAGACCGAGGTGTTCAACCACCTCAACTGCGTAGGCATGGCCATCCCATAGGGCGATTTTCTCCGTAGCCAGGCGGGCACTGATCTGCGCCGGGTCAAGATCGGCAATGACAAAAGCCGCGGTGGGTGCTCGCAGCTGTCCATCGCTGGGTCCGATGCGTCGAACCCCATCGATATTGCCGAGGCCGTCCCACAAGCGTGAGAAAACTTGTGACTCATATTCGGCCAATTGGTCCATGCCTTCTTCGATTAAAAATCGGGCGGCGGCTTGCGTTCCAGCGATGGCTTCAAAATTTGGCATTCCAGTTTCAAATTTGCGAGGGCCACTGTCGCCTGCGGGACGCACACGCCAGATATCAAGTTCGGCCATCAATTCTGGGCGACACCAGATGACTCCACAGTGCGGTCCATACCATTTGTATGGCGAGGTTACTAATACATCGCAATCAAGGCTGGCAATATCAATGGCGTGATGTGGTGCGGCGGCAACGGCATCAACATAGACATATGCGCCGACGGCATGAGCACGGCTAATGATCGGCTCCAAATTAGGCATTGTGCCGAGCAAGTTCGATGCTGCTGGCAATGTCACCCAGCGCGTGCGTTCGTCAATCAGGGCAATCACGCTGGCTGCGTCAAGGACTCCCGTGCGGGGATCAAAATCTGCCAATACTTGCTCGGCTCCAGATCTTTCGCAGGCCCGACGCCAGGGCATGACGTTGGAGTCGTGGTCGAGTTTGGTGCCCACGACTCGATCACCTGGACGCAGGGTTTCGGAAATGGCATTGGCCATGGCCATGTTGTTGGTCGTCGTGTTGGGACCAAAACTGAAACCCCTCGGATCAGCATTGAATAACTGACCGAGAGTCACTCGGGTGATGTCGAGCAGGTCTTGGCATTGTTGGGCGGCCTCGAAAGGCCCTCCGACGGCAGCGGTCTGACCTGACAACATCCAATCGTGGACTGCGGAAATGGCCGAATCGACCATTTGTGTACCCGATGGGCCGTCAAATCTCGCCCACACGCCCGTTGGTCCAGCAAGTGCAGGAAAACGATGCTGTAACGAGCCCGACACGATAGTGATTAGCGGCGCGCTGCGGCTTTGGCGAGACGCTTGGCGGTGCGTCCAATGGGTGCAATATTGCGTCCGTCAAGGTCCCCAAGTTCAATGCCGTTATTGAAAAGCACGCGATATCGCTCCCAATTAAAGCCATTGGCCAAGAGAACTTTGCCCTCAGTGCCGTTGGGGACATCGGCCAAATCAACAATCGCGACCACCTTGTCCCGAAGGCGAAGTTGCAACTGATCGCTATGCGGAGTGGCCAAGGCATGGGGCTTCCATCGGGGCTTCCAGGTGGCTTTCATCGGGTCTCTCCAAAGTAAGTGTAAAACGACATACACCAACTATGCCTTATGACGAGTCCTCAGTGCGACATCGCCGATACACTCGGCACTCTGTGAAGACGACCTGCGAACCCCTAGAGGGCAACAAAGTCAAGCTCTCCGTCGAAGTAGACGAGACTGATTTTGCCCGTGACATTGACGCTGCATTTGCCAAGATTGCCTTGGAGGTGCGCTTACCCGGCTTTCGTGCTGGAAAAGCCCCACGCAAAGTACTTGAGGCTCGGATAGGCATTGGGGCCGCTCGCGAGCAGGCCTTACGTGATGCCGTTCCCCAGTATCTCGGTTTGGCGGTGCGCGAGCACAATGTGGACATCATCGCCACACCTCAGATTGATATCACTGGCGGCCAAGAGGACGGGCCCGTGTCATTTGATGCCACCTGCGAAATTCGTCCAGTCATTTTGTTGCCTGGTTACGCGGGGCTACGCGCCGAAGTGCCAGCGATCGAAGTGCCCGATCAAGAAATTGATGATGTCCTCGATGCGGAACGACGCCGTCTTGGCAAGTTGGAGACCGTTGATCGTGCCGCCAAAGAGGGCGACTTCGTCATTGTTGATTTAGTGGGCACTCGTGACGGCGAGCCAGTTGTTGGCTTGGCCGTTGAAGAATGGTCCTATGAGATTGGTAAAAAGTGGGTAGCCCCTTCGTTTGATGAGAATCTCATCGGTCAAGTTGCGGGCGCTTCGTTTACTTTCAGCGATACCCCTTCTGGCACTCAAGAGGCAGCCGATTTCGCTGTCACTTTGACCTCGGTACAAGAACTCGTTGTGCCTGAACTGAGCGACGCCTGGGTTGCTGAAAACATTGAAGATTTTGAGAATGTCGCCGAATGGCGCGAGTCAGTAGTTGATCGCCTCACGACGAATCGTCTCAATCAAGTTCGCAATGTCGTAGTGGAAAAAGTGACCGATGCACTTATTGAATTAGCTGACATAGAAACGCCAGAGGTCATGGTTGCTGCTGATCTTCAACGGCGAGTCGAAAATACGATTCGTCAATTCCAAGGTCAGGGAATCAACATTGATCAGTGGCTTCAAGCAACTGGTCAAGATGCGCAGTCCTTCGTTGAAGGTCTTCGCCCACAAAGCCAAAAAGCCGTCAAGGTTGACTTGGCTCTGCGCGCCGTCGTCAAGGCCGAAAATCTTGAAGCGACTGACGAAGAAGTTGAGAACGAATTTGAGTCAATGGCTGACCGCAGCAATGAAGCTGCTTTCCGTGAGCATCAGATAGCTGGTTCGCCGAAAAATAAGAAAATTAAATTTGTCAGCGTTGAGCAAATTCGTGCGGCCTACCAAGCCAATGATGCTGTCGTTGATTTGGCTGCCGAGATCAGCAAATCAAAGGCTCTTGATTGGTTGATACACCGTGTTGAATATGTTGACCCAAGTGGCAATGTGCTTGATCGTGATGCAGTGATTGGACATGCAGAGTCGGATCATCAACACGACCACGATGACCACGAGCACGATGAAACCTCCTCAGACACCGAATCCACTGAACACGACCACTGATAGGAATGCCATGAATCTTGATGCCTTTAACTACTATGTGCCAACGGTGGTCGAGCAGACCAGTCGCGGTGAGCGCGCCTATGACCTCTACAGTCGCTTGCTGAAAGAAAACATTCTTTTCTTGGGAACCCCGATAGATGACACCATCGCCAACTTGGTTTGTGCGCAGTTGATTCACCTTGAAAGCGAAAACCCAGATAAGGACATCAACATCTATATCAATAGTCCTGGTGGCGACATCACTGCTCTATTCGCGATTTACGACACCATGCAGTTCATCAAAAATGACATCGCTACGATTTGTCTCGGTCAGGCTGCCAGTGCCGCTGCGGTGCTACTTGCCGCTGGTACGAAAGGCAAGCGTCTAGCTCTTCCACACAGTCGAGTTTTGTTACATCAGCCATACGGACAGGTCGGCTACGGTCAGGTCACTGATCTTGAGATCGCTGCTAAAGAAATCTTCCGGATGCGCGACATTCTTGAGGACATCTTGTCTGAGCACACTGGGCAGCCCCGTGAGCGCATCCATGCTGACACGGATCGCGACTTCGTGATGGAAGCCAATGAGGCCGTGGCCTACGGAATCATTGATGAAGTGATTTCCTCTCGCGCCATCGTTGACCGTAGCGGTCCCATTCGCTGAATTTCACCCCGAGAAGGCCCTCAAGTCCACAGGGCATCCAACCGATAAGGTTTGTGGATGTGTAAGGCTGTGAGGCGAAAGGTTGGGTAGACGTGGCTAAGTTTGGTGAGACAAGTGAGACTTTGAAATGTTCTTTTTGCGGTAAATCGCAAAAGCAGGTCAAGAAACTTATTGCTGGGCCAGCTGTCTATATCTGCGATGAGTGCATCGACCTGTGTAACGAGATCATCGAAGAAGAAGTTGGTGAAGCAACCGACCTGCGGCTTGAAGAGTTGCCCAAGCCTCGTGAGATTTGTTCCTTTTTGGATGAGTATGTCGTGGGACAGGTACAAGCGAAAAAGGTTTTAGCAGTTTCGGTCTACAACCACTATCGCCGCTTGCAGTATCAAAAAGATATTGGACTGTCGCGTCGCGATGAAGTCGAATTAGCAAAGAGCAATATCCTACTTCTCGGGCCAACCGGATGCGGTAAGACTCACTTGGCGCAGACTTTGGCACGGATGCTCAACGTTCCGTTTGCTATCGCTGACGCAACTGCACTCACCGAGGCTGGTTATGTCGGTGAAGATGTTGAAAACATTTTGCTGAAACTGATTCAGGCTGCTGATTTTGATGTCAAAAAAGCTGAAACTGGAATTATCTATATTGACGAGATCGACAAGATTGCACGTAAAAGTGAAAATCCGTCAATTACCCGTGATGTTTCTGGTGAGGGAGTGCAGCAAGCGTTGCTGAAGATCCTTGAGGGGACCGTGGCTTCGGTTCCACCCCAGGGTGGCCGCAAGCATCCGCATCAAGAGTTCATTCAAATTGACACCACCAATGTGCTGTTCATCTGTGGTGGTGCATTCGCTGGTTTAGACAAAATTATTGAACAGCGTGTGGGGCATAAGGGCGTGGGATTTCATGCCACGGTTCGTACGAAGGCCGAAAGAGCTGCTGGCGATTTATTCAGCCAAGTTCTTCCTGAGGATCTCTTGGCCTACGGCTTGATTCCGGAATTTGTCGGTCGCTTGCCGATGATTGGTGCTGTCCACAGTTTGGACCGCAGTGCATTGATTCAGATTTTAACAGAACCGAAAAATGCGTTGGTCAAGCAGTTCCAAAAGTTCTTTGAGTTTGAAGATGTTGAACTTGAACTCACAGATGAAGCTCTGGATGCCATCGCCGAACAGGCTTTGGCACGCGGAACTGGAGCCCGTGGATTGCGAGCGATTTTAGAAGAGACACTTCTGAATGTGATGTTCGACTTGCCAGGTCGTACCGATGTCGCCAAGGTGATCATCAATGCTGATTCAGTACGTACAAAGGCGGCGCCCACATTAGTTCTGCGATCTGCTCCTCGGGCGGCCCGCCCGCGTCGTGCTGCCAGTTGACCTGCGCCGTACAAACAAGGTAATGCCATGACCTATCAACAGGCTCTTGATTATCTTGACCATCACGCCTCGTATGACAAGACGGGCAGGATTGACTCTCCCTCAACCGCAACGATTTCGCGACTGTGTGAACTGTTAGGCGAACCGCAACATTGTGCTCCCGTTATTCACATCACTGGGACAAATGGAAAAGGTTCCACAGCACAGATGATTACTCGTTTGTTGATGGCTAGTGGGTTACGCGTGGGGACCTACACCAGTCCACATCTCGAGCGAGTTAATGAACGCTTCACGATTGATTGTGAAGTCATCAGCGACGAGTCTTTCGGCGAACAGATTTCTGCGATTGCTGACCTTGAGGTTCTCGCTGGGATGCGCCCTGGCTATTTTGATATTTGTACAGCGGCCGCTTTTCGGTGGTTCGCCGATGAGGCCGTGGATGTCATGGTTATTGAAGTTGGGCTACTCGGTCGCTGGGACGCAACCAATGTGGTCAATGCTCACGTGGCAGTAATTACCAACATTGGTTTGGACCATATGGAATTTGCTGGACCGACGCGGGCTGATATCGCCCGCGAAAAAGCAGGAATCATCAAACCGCAGAGTGTTGTTGTGTGCGGAGAGAGCGACGCCGAGATGGTGGCCATTTTTGCTGCTGCGGATGGAGCCTCGCTGTTAGTCCGTAAAACTGATTTTGAAGTCGACTCCAATCAACTTGCGCTCGGCGGACGAGTCATCGATGTGCGCACTCCAACGACTATCTATCCAGAAGTTCTTGTGCCTTTGCATGGGCGCCATCAAGCCGACAATGCGATTGTGGCGATCACGGCAGTTGAAGCATTCTTCGCCCGTGCATTGGAGTCTGATGTTATTGATGAAGCCTTCGCTGCTGTGACCATGCCGGGGCGTTTTGAGGTCTTAGGGCATCAACCGTTGGTCATCGTTGATGGAGCCCACAATCCGGCGGGTGCTGATGTTTGTGCTTCGGTGTTTTTTGAAGATTTTGACCCTGCGGGACGACGCCTGTTGCTTGTGGGTTGCCTACAAGGCAGGGATCCAGACGCGATGCTGGCGGCCTTGCGGGCCGACGATTTTGACCTCGTGGTGTGCTGCACAGCTCCATCTCCTCGGGGCCTACCTGCCCAAGAAGTGGCCCAGGCGGCTCGACGTATGGGTTGCGATGATGTCCAGACCGTGGACAGCGTTGGTTCTGCGATCGGTCGTGCCCTTGAGCACATTGGACCTGATGACGCCCTGTTGATTACCGGATCTTTATATGTCGTTGGAGCTGCTCGGTCATATCTGCGTCGAGTTCTGCCCTGAGAACTCGCCTAGGCGGTAGGATTTAACGCTATGTCTGACCGTACTCTTGTCCTTTTAAAGCCCGATACCGTTGAACGCGGCCTGATCGGATCGGTTTTGTCGCGATTTGAGGCCAAAGGGCTCAAGGTCGTGGCTCTTGAACTGCGCCAACTGGATGCTGACACCTTGGCTCGTCACTACGAGGAGCACGTCGGCAAAGGTTTTTACGGTGAACTCGTGGCTTTTATGTCCCGGGGTCCAGTCGTAGCCTTGGTGCTCGAAAGCCCAGAGAACACCTGGGAAGTCGTGCGCAACATGATGGGAGCCACAAACCCTCGGTCGGCTGCACCAGGAACAATTCGTGGCGATTTGGGTCTCCTATTCACCGAAAACCTTGTTCATGGCAGCGACTCGTTGGCCTCTGCTGAGCGAGAGATCAGTATTTTCTTCCCGAAACTGTAACATTTCGGTAATCACTCGCCCGTTCCTACGGGCAACACGTCTGAGGAGGCTTTGGCTATGGCGCGAAATAATCCGCTAGCCCTCGGGCGAGACATAGCGATTGACTTGGGAACTGCCAACACATTGATTTATGTGCGCGGTCAGGGCATTGTGTTGAACGAACCTTCGGTGGTGGCATTGGATGTTTCCGATGGTCGACCGATAGCTGTTGGTTATGAAGCCAAGCGAATGATGGGCCGCACCCCGAGCCATATTCGTGCCATTCGTCCTCTGAAAGATGGAGTCATCGCCGATTTTGAAGTCTGTGAAAAAATGTTGCGGTACTTCATCCAAAAAGTGCATAGCAGTCGCTGGAGTAAACCCCGCATGGTCGTGTGTGTGCCGTCTGGAATTACTGGAGTTGAAACTCGGGCAGTGCAGGATGCGGCCGAGTATGCCGGTGCACGTAAGCCAGTTCACATTATTGAAGAGCCGATAGCAGCGGCAATCGGTGCTGATCTGGCGATCAACGAGGCCAGTGGAAACATGATTGTCGATATCGGTGGCGGGACCACTGAGGTAGCAGTGATTTCTTTAGGCGGAATCGTCACTTCGCAGTCTTTGCGAATTGCTGGCGACGAACTTGATGAGGCCATTATGGCTTATCTGAAAAGGGAGTTTTCCCTTGCTGTCGGTGAGCAAACAGCCGAAGACATCAAAATTCAAATGGGGTCGGCTTGGCCTTTTGCTCAGGAAATCACCAGCGAGATTCGTGGAAGAGATTTGATCAGCGGGTTACCTCGGACGATTACTCTGACCTCTGGGCAGGTGCGTGAAGCAGTCGCTGAGCCGGTTGCGGCAATTGTAGACGCAGTGCGTACCACTCTTGATAAGACGCCTCCGGAATTGGCTGCCGACATTATGTATAAGGGTGTCACTATCACGGGTGGTGGTTCCCTCCTGTATGGCATTGATCGTCGCTTAGCCCATGAAACGGGGATGCCGATCAATATTGCTAATGACCCTTTGTTCTCCGTGGTCATTGGTTCTGGACGCGCTTTGGAGAACATCGAGATGCTGGGCGGCTTTCAGTCCCAGAGTGATGACTAGGTGGGTGGGCTAGGACTATGCCGGTTTATTCCGTCAGTCGTCGTCGGTCAATAGCAATCCTGGCGTTGACTTCACTTTTGTTGATGACCTTGGACCTTCAAGGGAACTCAATAGTCGGTGGGGTGAGACGTTTATTCGGTGTGATTTTTGAACCAGTACAAGGTTCTGTCCGAGTTGTCACACGACCGATAGAAAACGCCTGGAATGGAATCACTAACTACGGCGATCTCGAGGCGGAGAATCAGCGATTGCAAGATCAACTTGATCAACAAGAGGGTTCATTCATCGCCGCGTTGGCAACAGTTCGTGATGCTCAAGAGTTACTTGCCTTAAACGGCATCGATAACTTGGCTGATATTTCATCGGTAACAGCTCAAGTCATTGGAGATTCGGCCTCTAATTTCTCGCAGACCGTGGAAATTAATCAGGGTTCAAAGCGTGGTTTGCGGGTTGGGATGCCCGTGGTGAATGCAGCTGGTTTGGTGGGCAAGATCACTTGGGTTGAGGAAAATCGGGCCATTGTGCTGCTGGCAAATGATGTCCTCTTTGGGGCTCCAGTGCAGGTCGTGAATCAGCCAGAGGTGGTATCGCCTACGACAAGCACGACGACCTCAACGACGAGTAGTACGACAACAACCTCCAGTACAACGACAACGACGAGCACGACAACGATCCCCGTGACGGGAACGACGTTATTCGGATCGGTGACGTCAACTCTCGTTGCTTCACCAACAACTGTGGACTTTTCAGCCATTGATTTTGATCGCTTGAGTACGACGACTATCGGCACCATCGTGACGATTGCCCCAGGGTCAACATCCGCTGGGCCATCAACGACCATCGACATCAATAATTTGTCGGCCGCCGAAACGGGAATTTTCCGTGGGCGCGGTTTAGACGCTGCACCGATTGTTGAATTTATCGATCAGAACTCCAGATTTGGTGAAGTTCGCGTCGGGGCTTTGATATTTACATCAGGTGGGTCAAGCAGTTTGGCTCCTCGTGGAATCGTTATCGGGCGCGTGATCAAGATTGTTGAACGCACAGGAACTTCAGGGGCAGTGCTTGAGGTACGCTTGTCGGCACGTTTACAGTCGTTGAACTTTGTCCGAGTCCTGCTTTATCAACCAGTAGCGACGGCGATTCCATGATCAATCTTTTGAATCGTCCGGTGATGCGTTTATTTTTAGTTGGGCTTTTGCTCTTAGCAGTGCAAACAACCTTGCTGACAGAGATGAAGTTTTTTGGGATCATTGCCCAACTGCTTCTGGCGCTTTCAATCACCGCTGGGTTGGTGGGTGGTTCAGAAAGTGGAGCACTGGCAGGTTTTGTTTTAGGTCTGATGTTTGATCTTGTCTTGACCAGCCCACTTGGTCTGTCAGCACTGGTCTACGCCTGTGCCGGTTGGGGAGCTGGATACTTTCATTCGCGCACCTTGGCAAATCCAAAATGGTTGGATTGTGTTGTGACGGGGATACTGAGCGGCGTTGCGACTTTCGCCTTAGCCGTCGTGGCGAATGTGATCGGTATTGAGGGGTGGCTTTCGGGGCGCATCATCAAGGTCATCATCGTCGTAGCTTGTGTCAATGCGCTCTCGGCGTTGGTCTTTATTCCAGTATCTCAGTGGTGCCTAGCCATTCGTCGTAAACAGCGGATTTCGCCTCCAGCAGAACTATTTTTGTAATGCTGAAGATAATGATGATGGATCGTATGACAGAGTTGCTTCGTGGCTGTTGACAGACGTTCAAGTCGTTTGGCGTCTCTTGGGGCGGTTGCCCTTGTGCTGTTTACTGCACTCGGTATGCGGATGTGGTTTTTGCAGGTTGTCGATTCACCTGCGCTGGAGCAACGCGTTCAAGCCAACAAAACCAGAACCGTGAAGTTGCTACCTGAGCGAGGCAGAATTTTCGACCGCCAAGGCCGGATCATGGCCGACAATGAACGTATCTTGACGATTACTGTGGCCTGGGAGGCAATGGGGAGTGAGGGCAGTGTCGTAGATACCAAGGATCGACTGGAGCTATTTGGTCGTTTGTCAAAAGTGCTTGACATGAGCGTGAGCGATATGGAAGAACGCTTCACAAGTAATAAATACAGTCCCTTATTACCTATGCCCCTAGCAGAAGGCGTCAGCGAAGAGACGGTGGCATATCTCATTGAGCGTAATGAGGATTTCCCTGGTATTGATTTCGTTGCGCAATGGAAACGCGAATATCCCTTAGCGCCACTCGCCGCCCATGTCATTGGTTACCTTGGATCAATTACCGAGAACGACGTAGCGCAATATCTTGATGTCGGGTACGACCTCAACGAACGGGTCGGGCAATTCGGGGTTGAGAAGATTTATGAACGCTATTTGCGAGGGAAACCCGGCTACGTAAAATATGAAATTGACTCACGCGGAACAATTTTGAAAGTAGTTGAGAGAATTGAACCAATAGCGGGGAATGATCTGGAATTAGCGATTGATCTTGACTATCAGCAATACGCAGAGCAGGCTTTAGAAACGCAATTGTTGTTACGACGATTCGTCGAAACATGCCAAGCCAAAGACAGTAAGCAGCAAGTTGTGAAGCCGCAGTTTGCGGAATGCGAAAACTTGAAAAGCCCAGCGGGTTCGGTGGTGATGATGGATTACTCGACGGGTGAAGTCCTGGCATTGGCGAGTTATCCAACCTTTGATAACCGCTGGTTCAATTCGGGGATCTCGAGCGACAAATTTCGCGAAATTTTCCCCAAGACCGATGACCCCGACAAATCTCTTTTGGTCAACCGTGCGATTCAGGGTCAGTACAACCTGGGTTCTAGTTTCAAGCCCTTCGTGGCTTACGCCGCTCTTGACTCAGGGCAACTTGTGGGAGGTAGCGAATACGAGTATTCCGATCGGGGTTCTTACCAACTCACGAGCATCGACGAGGAAACGTGTTTAGTGGTGAAATGTATTTATCGAAATGCGTTGTGTGCAGGAGGTAACTACGCGTGTCAATATGGCGACGTCACGGTTGAAGATGCGCTAGCGGTATCGAGCGATGCCTTCTTTTATAAAATTGGGGAAGAAATTTTCGCCCAACGAGGTGGTCAGCCTATTCTCCAAGACGAAGTGAGAAAGTTTGGCTTTGGTAGCAGAACTGGCATTGATCTTCCCTTTGAAACGGCGGGCAGAGTGCCCGACAAAGTGAGTAAGAAAAAGTTGGTTGAAGATGGTGTTTTGATGGCAGGCGAAAGTACTGACTATCTAGTGGGTGACAATGTGCAACTTGCGGTGGGTCAGGGGCTTTTGGCGGCGTCACCGTTGCAGTTGGCACAGGCATACGGCGCCCTAGCCAATGGCGGAGATGTCAACCGCCCACTCGTGGGACGGGCCTTATTGCAACCTGGAACTCCGAATTCCGACATAGTTGGTTACGCCGATATGAGTCAGGCCGTCGTTGACACTTTCTTGGCTAACAAAGACACCATTCGTAGTCTGAATATTCCTGACGAAATTCGTGGTCCGATCATCAGAGGACTGACTCGGGTGATTACCGGTCCTGGGGTGACCTTTGGGTCGTATCACTCCACAACGGGAGAGCGTTTGTTTAAGACTTATCCGTATGACATCCTCCCGATTGCTGGAAAAACCGGTACCGCTCAAGGACGCGCGGGACTTCCGTGGAACGACTCATCAGCATTTGGTGCTTTTAGTCTTGATCCCGCTCGGCCGATCGTTGTCACTGCGTACTTGGAGAAAAGTGGCTATGGAGCAAAAGCCGCAGCCCCTGTAGTGAAATGCATGTTCATGGCCGTAGCAGGCGCGGCCAAGATGGGCGAGGTTTTGCCGTCCAACCCACTTGATATCACTGCCACTGTTGCCGCTCCGCAAAGGTTGCTTTCCAACAAAAGTTGTTTGGGCGGCGCGGCGTATGGCGGTCGTGACTGATGAGCCTGCCATTCTTGAATAGGCGACCGAATTCAGGGCTTGGCAATATTCGATCTGGACCAAGCGATCCTCAGCGCAATATCGACTGGGTGATGTTGGGCTCAATTTTGACGCTGGGGATTATCGGGGTCTTTGCGATTTATAGTGCCACTTTTTGGAAGGTCGACAGTGACCCCTATTGGTTTGCTATTCGCCAGGTTGAGTTCCTAATCGCGTCCGCACTGGCTGCCGTAGTCGTGATGTCGTTTGACTATCAAATGTTGCGCGAGCGGGCGTATTTTCTCTACGGCTTATCTTTAATAGCTTTGCTCCTTGTTTTGTCGGTTGGGGCGTTGAAAGGCGGAGCACGATTGTCGTTTGACTTTGGACCCATTGCTTTTCAGCCAGCCGAGTTCGCAAAACCGGCGGTGCTGATAGCGCTCGCAGCGTTCTATAGCGACTCTCGTGAAGACTCCATGAGCTATTCCAAATTCATCACTGGACTTGTACTCCTCGGCGCGCCGACGGTCTTGATCATTGTTCAACCCGACTTAGGGTCGGCTTTTGTTTTGATCGTTGGAGCTTTGAGCATCATGATCATGGCTGGAGCGCGTTTGCGTTATTTGCTTTTGATCAGTTTTTTAACTGTGACGACGGTGGCAGCAGCAGTCTTGTCGGGAATCGTGGACCGCTATCAGTTGAAGCGAATTACGGCCTTCATCAAGCAGAACTCCACGGACGAAGATTTGGCTCGCTATGTCTTTCAGGTGCGCTACGCCAAAAGGGCGGTGGCTACGGGTGGCTGGTTTGGTAAAGGGTACCTTCAGGCTCCGCTGACAAATGGCAAATTCATTCCAGTGCAGCAAAGCGATTTCATTTTTTCCGCTATCGGTGAACAATTCGGCATGCTCGGCGGGGGAATCGTTTTGGGTCTCTTCGCTCTGTTGCTGTTTCGAATCTGGAGGGTTGGACACCTCAGTAAAGACCTCTTTGGGGCGTATATCTGCGCAGGGGTTTTCGGAGTTCTGCTATGGCATGTTTTCCAAAATGTTGGGATGACCATGGGGATTATGCCCGTGACGGGGGTGCCTCTGCCCTTTGTCAGTTACGGAGGGTCTTCACTTGTTTCTTTCGCTATCATGATTGCGCTTGTTGAGAATGTCCATATGCGTCGGATGCGCTGAAAATCCCGTCAGAAGTGCCACGATAGAGACTTATCCACAGGCTCACAGGCCGATAAGTATCCCTTCGGCCAGGGGTGGCGGTAGAATCTGTCTCACATGACATCGCTCTGGTCGCGGCTTGAACCGTTCCTGGTAAGGGTGCGCCAACTAGCCAACCGACAAGGGCCTGAGATCCTCGTTGAGAATCTGGACGAGCGCTCCACTGCCCTGACTGCTTGTGCGGTCGCGTGGCACATTGATCTGTCTCGGCAAGATGTCTTGGATATTCCAGCGCTTCCCAGCGCGGGGCTAATACCCCTTCACCATCGAATTGAGCGAGATACGGAGCATAGTTCTGTGCCCGTGACCCGCAAAGCGCACCTTCGAGTGCGCTTAAGAGAGGAAACTTCCCATGAACGAGTCACTATTCCCCGACGACACTCACGAGCCAGAAGCGGTTTCGCAGTCATCTGAATCGCCAGAATTATCTGAATCATCTTTGACGTCCGATAGTCCACGGAAAAAGCGTCGTCGCGGATCACGTGGGGGGCGTGGGCGAACACGTCCTGCGGGTGCTCCTGAGTCTGCTGAAGATGGCGATGATTTTGAGGATGATGATCTTGAAGACGGCGATCTTGAAGATCATGTAACTGTTGATGAACCAGCAGAGTTGCCCGGTGTGGCACTTGATTTCGAACTACCAGAGCGTATGAGCGAGGGGCGGGCTGACGCAGATGTCGCCGAAGCAGCTTTGGTTCAACGGCCGAAAATCGGGGACACTCGATCAAGTTCAGTTCCCGCGACTCCGCCGCTATCGGCTCAAGGCCCGCGTGGCGTCACGATGCCTGGAGGCACTCGCGCCGGTGGACCTCGTCCGGGGGAGCGTCGCGCCAAGGGTCGAGTGGCAGCGCCCAAAAACTCTTCCGAGGTTGCCGGTGAAACGGTGGAGAACCCAGGTGATGGTGCTGCGGTTGAAGGTTTAGGTACAACTCCACCCGCAAAGAAAAAGCGTAAGCGCAACAATAAACCTCGCGGTGGGGCAGATATTCGTCAAAACGACCGAACCGATGCTGATGTCGTTGAGCGCCGCCGAGGTCGCGAACGCAATGGGCGTCCGATCGGGCGTTACTTTATGGCGGTGCAAGTGCGTGCCGACATTACCCAAGTGGCGGTCATGGAAGGGCGCAGCCTGATTGAGCATTATGTGAGTCGTCCCGCAGACGATGAATCGCAGATTCACGGAAATATTTATGTCGGAAAAGTGCAAAATATCTTGCCTGGTATGGAAGCGGCGTTTGTCGACATTGGCACGCAGAAAAACGCGGTTCTTTATCGCGGCGATGTGCAATATGACGCCGAGGACATTGTGGATAGTGAGCCACGTATTGAGCAGATCCTCAAGGGTAAGCAACTTATCGTGTGTCAGATCACTAAGAACCCAATCGGTCTGAAGGGGGCACGTCTGACACAAGAAGTCTCCTTGGCTGGTCGTTTTGTCGTTTTGATTCCGAACTCAAGGACCTACGGCATCTCAAAGCGTTTACCCGATGATGTGCGTAAACGATTGCGCAGCATTCTTGACCGTGTCAAACCAGAACAGCATGGGCTGATTGTGCGAACGGCAGCCGAAGCCGCTACTGAACATGAATTACAGGCCGATATGACGCGCCTATTGGATCAGTGGGCGGCGATTGAAGCCAAGGCCGCTAAAGCTGGTGGGCCCACGCTGTTGTATCGCGAACCTCCACTTGCTGTGCGAGTGATTCGCGAAGAGTTCAACTCGGATTACCGCGGGGTCATTATTGACGATCATCAACTCTTTGAAGATGTGCATTCTTATGTTTCGGCTTTTAATCCGGAGCTTGCTGATCGTGTCGAATATTTTGATCCAGCCGTCGAGGGATTGCCGATTTTTGAGAAGAACCATGTGCATGAGCAGATCCACAAAGCTTTGGATCGCAAAGTTTGGTTGCCCTCTGGGGGCTCATTAATTATCGAGCACACCGAAGCCCTCACCGTCATTGACGTCAATACGGGTCGCAATGTAGGGACCTCGAACCTGGAGGCCACAGTCTTCGCCAACAACCTTGAGGCGGCCGAGGAGGTCGCCCATCAACTGCGGTTACGCGATATTGGCGGCATCATCGTCATTGACTTCATTGACATGGAGATCAAGGAAAACCGCCGCAAGGTGGTCGATGCCTTCAAGTCTGCTCTGTCACGCGATAAGACCAGAACTCAGGTTTTCGACATTTCTGAACTCGGTCTAGTGGAAATGACTCGCAAGCGGATCGGCGAGGGATTGCTCACCAATTTCGCTGATCAGTGCCCTAATTGTGAGGGTCGTGGGATTCAAGTGAACCACGATTTACTGAACTGATGAGGAGTCCTGACGGTGGCGTTGTGATTGGGTCATTATTGCAGGTAGAGTCGCAATTCGCTATGTACGCAGTGATCGCAACCGGTGGCAAACAGGTCCGAGTGGCCGAGGGCCAGCAAGTGCATGTAGAACTTCTCGGCCTCGAACAGGGTGCCGCGGTGGACTTCACGCCCGTGCTGGTCGTCGACGGCAGTACCGTTCTCGCCACACCTACCCAACTCGCCGGATCAAAAGTTTCGGGTCGCATTGTCGGCTCGGCCTCTGGTCCTAAAATTAACGGCTTTGTCTATAAGCGCCGCACTAATCAGCGCCGTCGTTATGGTCACCGCCAGCACTATCAGGTGGTCGAGATCACCTCAATCGTGAAAGGCTGACACATGTCCAAGACTAAAGGCGGCGGTTCTACAAGGAACGGCCGTGACTCAAACGCACAACGCCTCGGCGTGAAATCTTTTGGTGGAACTTTAATTACTGCCGGAACGATTTTGATCCGCCAGCGTGGCACCACTTTCCATGCAGGTAAAAATGTAGGCCGTGGCGGCGATGACACATTGTTCGCTTTAGTTGATGGAACTGTTCAGTTCGGTAGCCGTAAAGGACGCCGTGTGATTGATGTGGTTCCAGCCGAATAGGACTGCACATTTTCTATTTTTTTAAATGACCGCCTTCGGGCGGTCATTTTGTATCTCAGGACATGTCAGACGTCAATGCCTTGCGGGAGGCGATCCTCGCTCCATCCAAGGAGCACGGCTCCTTGACGGCATGCGAAACGGTCAGTCATGCCAGCCACATATGCCACAGCGGAGTGCTGGGCTTGGGTTGAACCACTTGTGAAACGCAGGTCTTCGGGGAGATGGTCTGGCGAACCGGTGTAGAACTCCACGAGAGCACGTAGGAGTGCGATGACTTGATCTGCTTGGTGACGACTTTCGGGTCGCAGATACACCTCTTCGTAGTTGAACTTGCGAAAGGCAGCGAGAGCTTCGGCAATATCTGGCTCCATGCCGATGCGTCCAGTCTTCATCGCGGCCTGCACCATTGAGGTAATGAAAGTACCGAGTTGCTGCGAACGAGTGGTACCGCAACGTGATTTTACTAATGGTGGTAATTGGTCGGGAGTAACGATCCCAGCATCAACTGCATCCTCAAAGTCATGACAAACATAAGCAATGCGATCAGCCCAACTGACTACTTCGCCTTCAGGAGTTGCCGGTGCGGGGCGACTCCACGAATGGTTGCGGATTCCGTTGAGGGTCTCGATACACAGATTGAGTGGTACGAGGGTCACGTCGGCACCCCACACCGCGTGATCAAAGCCACCCTCAATGTACGGCGCTAATGCATCCTCACTGGCATGGCCACCAGGTCCATGACCGCAATCATGGCCGAGGGCGATGGCTTCAGTCAGCGTGACATTGAGCCCGAGTGGGCGGGCAACAGAGGCGGCCACCTGAGCGACTTCGATGGCATGTGTGAGACGCGTCCGTTGGTGATCATCGGGGAATACGAATACTTGTGTTTTGCCCGCCAGTCGGCGAAAGGCCGGAGCATGCAGAATACGATCGCGATCGCGTTCAAAACATGTGCGAAATGGATCGGCTTGTTCGGCAGCGGCCCGATTGCCAGCAGCAAATGAACGCGTCGCCAAGCGACTTAAAGTCGAGTCCTCGGCCTCTTCTCGTTCTGAGCGGGAGCGATGTTGAACTGAGCCAGTACCTGCCCACGAGTCAGCATGGGCCAAGGTCACCCCAGATCCAGAGTCTGAGCCGGCCATTGTGCTGGCCCAGCGTTCGGCCCGTTCTTGCATATCTGGATCCGTATGAGGGCTGGGGTTAGGTGATGTCAATGGATCGTCGCTCACGCCACAACAATACGTCGGGGGTGTGGGTGCTGGCGGAGGTATCGTAGAAGTTCACAGTGAGAGGTCGCAATGAGCCAGTTTGTTGATGAATGCCAACTAAATGTGCGGGCCGGTGACGGCGGAGCAGGCTGTGTGTCTTTTCGTCGCGAAGGTCCTGAGGCTATGGGTGGCCCAAATGGCGGCGACGGTGGGCAAGGTGGCGATGTGTGGATGATCGCAGACCGTAATGTGGCCTCCCTCCTGGCTTTTCGTGATCATCCTCACCGTATTGCTGGCAACGGCGTCCACGGAAAAGGTAAAGACCTTCACGGCAAGCGCGGCGATGTCATGGAAATCAGGGTTCCCGAAGGCACTTTGATCAAGGATATGTACTCGGGGGAAATTCTTGCCGACCTCACTCTTCATGGGGATCGTTGGTTGGCTGCTCACGGTGGTCGTGGGGGACGCGGCAATGCACGTTTCATGGCGAACCGTCGGCGCGCTCCGAACTTTGCCGAGCAAGGTGAAAGTGGCGTTGATCGGTGGCTGAAACTCGAACTTAAACTCATCGCTGATGTGGCTTTAGTTGGCTTTCCCAACGCTGGAAAAAGCACATTGATTAGCGTCATTTCTGCGGCTAAACCAAAAATCGCGGCTTATCCATTTACAACTCTTGAACCAAACTTGGGAGTCGTACGGATTGACAATGTCACCGAATTTATCGTGGCCGACATCCCAGGTCTGATTGAAGGTGCAGCAGAGGGAAAGGGACTCGGTCACCGATTCTTACGTCATGTTGAGCGGGCACGGGTGTTGTGTATTTTGATTGACTTAGCGCCAGTTGACGACACATCACCCGAGGATCAACTAAATATTTTGTTGCGCGAATTGGAATCATATGATCCCCGTCTTCTCGAACGCCCGCGAGTCATCGTCGGCACGAAGACTGACTCAGCGACTGTTGCCATGGTTGATGAATGGGAAGGAATGCTGATTTCGGCTATCACCAATCAGGGTTTACGTGAGTTAGTTGGTCGCCTGGCGAGCCTGGTGCACTCGGCGCGAGCAGATTTGCCCGTACTTGAAGGTCGTGTCATTCTCAAGCCTGAGTCGGACGGTTCGTGGGTTGAAAAAATAGCTGCCGGTGGCGGGTTTCGCGTCCACGGTCGCAAAGCTGAACGCGCTGTGCACCTCAACGATGTCACGACTCCTGAGGCGATGACATACATCGAGGAACGGCTCAAAAAGTTGGGTGTACCGCGTCTCTTATCGCGTGCTGGAGCTGTTGCAGGTGATGTGGTGTGGATCGGTGATTTCTCCTTCGACTACGCACCGGATATCTGAGATGCGCGTCGTAGCCAAGATTGGGACATCCTCGCTCACCGACAATGTCGGTGTGATCGATCGCGTCATGATTGCGAGCATCTGTCGGCAAATTGCACAGTTGCGTCGTGACGGTCACGAAGTCGTACTCGTGACTTCAGGGGCCGTCTCGGCAGGCGTATCAGCACTGGGGCTGACGCAACGTCCGACCGATATGCGAACCCTGCAAGCCTTAGCAGCAGCTGGACAAAGTCGTTTGATGGAGGTCTACAACGCCGAGTTCGCCAGCCACTCTTTAGTTGCAGCCCAAGTGTTGTTGGTGCCCCATGATTTCGTTGACCGATCTCAATATCTCCACGCGCGGGACACCCTTGAGCGTTTGCTTGAGTTGGGATGTATTCCAGTCGTCAATGAAAATGACGCAATTGCTAACGATGAGATTCGTTTCGGCGACAACGACCACATTGCAGCTTTGCTTTCTCATTTACTCAAAGCAGATATCTTGATTTTGTTGACTGATACTGACGGTCTGTACACCGCAGACCCCCGTTCTGATGCACGAGCCGCACTGATCACTGATGTCTTCGAGGGTGACCCTTTGATGAGTGTCGATGCGGGATCTTCGAGTTCGAATCGTGGTAGTGGCGGTATGGCCTCAAAATTGTCGGCAGCCCGTATCGCTTCTTGGTCTGGTGTGCGCGCGGTCATCGCCCAAGCCCAGATCGACTCTGTTCTGAATAAGATCGTGGCTGGGTCTTCAATGATCGGTACAACCTTCCACGGCTCTGATCGTCATTTGTCCTCGCGTCAACTGTGGGTCGCTTTCGCTAGTGAGGTACGCGGGCGAGTAGTTGTTGATGCGGGTGCCGCTCTTGCCTTACGTCGCCAAGCAGTATCTTTGTTGCCCGCCGGTGTTGTCAGCGCTACAGGTGATTTTGAAGTGGGAGACACAGTGGAAGTGATTGATCCCGATGGAGGAATCATTGCCCGCGGTAGTTCCCTGATGTCTTTGCAACAAGTACAAGTTTCAGCTGGACGACGAACAGCAGATCTAGATGAGCATTTTCCGCAATTGGTGATTCACCGCGACGGATTAGTCATCCTGCCGGGTTAGATCATCATTCTGTGGCACAGAGCGCGGTGGAAACAAGCCGCCGGTCAGTGTGCGCCAATAACTCGCCTCAGGAACTTTGAGTAAGGTCAGCGCAGCGAAATAAATAACTGCTCCGCTGACTGTTCCAAAAGCAATGCGCAGGGCTGCTCCGAAACCGCTATCTGCACCCACCGGTTTGATGATGAACCACAGCACAATCCCCATCACTATTGCAGCCAAGAACATCCGCATTAAATCCATGAGCAGAGTAACGGCGGGGAAAGTTCTGACCTTGATCTGCAGGGTCAATAGAGCAATGACGGATCCGACTAGGTACGAAACAGCGAAGGCAATACCGAGACCGAGTACGTCGTACTTTGAGACAAGGGCAAAAGCCAGAATGATGTTGATGATATTTTGTACGACATTGATGAGAAATGGCGTGCGCGTATCCTGGTGAGCGTAGAAGCCGCGCAAGGCAAAGAGATAAATCGAGTAACCGACGAGGCCGAGCGATAATCCAGTGAGGGCACGCGCCGTGAGATCGGCGTTTGCTGCGGTAAATTTTCCGTGTTGCAAAAGAGCCCCGATGATGGGTCGTGACATCACCAAGAATCCGAACGCTGCAGGCAAGGTCATGAGTCCAACGAGGCGCAGGCCGAGTGTTGTGCGCTCAACAAAGGCCCGTTGGTCGCGACGGGCGACGGCGCGTGCCATTTCTGGGATGAATGTAGTGGCGATACTCATTGCCAAAAGGCCATGAGGGAAATAGAAAAAGGTGGTCGCCTTAGTGAACGCATCCTGTCCACCGCTGCCGGGTCTGGCAAGATTTTTAACAACGATGATCGTGACTTGATTTGCCAATACATAACCGAAGGTCCACGCTGATAACGAAACAAGACGCTTCACCGCAGGATGTCGGGGTTGAAAGCGAAAGCGAAGATCTAGCCCTGAGCGACGGATCGCAGGCAGCAAGATGAGAGCCTGGAGAGCGATACCGCCAGTTGCCCCGATGCCGAGTAGCCACTTGAAGGATGGTCTCAGCAAGACCTCTGATAGTGCTATTTCTTGGCCAGGGTTATGTAACAAAATCGGGACATACAGCAATGTACAAATGATCACAATATTTGCCAGCACAGGTGACCAGGCAGCTGCAAAGAAGCGTCGTTGTGCATTGAGTAAAGATCCCAAGACTGCTGAAAGACCGTAGAAAAAAATCTGCAACAAAAAGATTCGGGTGAGCGCCGTGCCAACTGTACGGAATTGGTTGACGTCAATTCCGTCGGCGGGGTTCAAGGAAAAGAGCCGAAAAATCAAAGGAGCACAAAGAACAGAAATTGCGGTGATAAAGGCCAAGAGAATAACTGAGGTGCCGACAACGGCCTCAGCAGATTCGCGGTCATCATTTTCAAGCATGCGGCTAAACATGGGAACCAAGGTGGCTGATAAAACCCCGCCGAGTAACAATTCATAAATAGCGTTAGGGGAGTTGTTGGCGCCGTCGTAGACATCGGCTAAAGCGGTTTGCCCAATGACAACACCAAAGACGATGACGCGCAGCATTCCGGTCAGACGCGAGAGTCCTGTGCCAAGCGCCACAATTGCGTTGCTGCGCAACAACTGTGAGCCTGCGGCGTCCGCTAATGGTTCGGGCGCGGGCTGCGGATCGGCATTGGCAGAACTCATTGATGTACACAGTAGGTCCTCAGTCCACTCTGCTGGCTCTATTGAGGGGTCTCAATTCTTGTGAATGGTGGTGAACTTGTAAGATAAAAGGCATGGAACACCGTTTTTCGTCAGTTCAACAAGTGCGTGATGGCTTGCGTAACGTCAATTATTTGGCGGATGATGGCATCGCCGGAGTCGCATTTTTGGCTGACCGTCTGGCCAAGCCGATTTTAGTTGAAGGTCCTGCTGGTACGGGTAAGACCCAACTTGCCAAGAGCGTGGCGGACATGTTGGGGGCTCGACTCATTCGTCTGCAGTGTTACGAGGGTCTTGATGAGTCAAAGGCCTTATATGAATGGAACTACAAGAAGCAATTGTTGCGCATTCAAGCCGACCGCAACAGTGATTCGTGGAATGAAGTCCATGACGATATTTTCAGCAAAGAGTTCTTGTTGACCCGACCCCTATTAGAGGCCATTAGTGCTCCAGACCCAGTGGTCTTACTGATTGACGAAGTCGACCGCGTGGAGGTTGAAACCGAAGCGCTGTTGTTAGAGATTCTCTCGGAGTACCAAGTCTCGATTCCCGAACTGGGAACAATCACCGCCACTCAGATTCCGATGGTTTTTTTGACATCGAATAACACTCGCGAACTATCAGAAGCTCTCAAGCGCCGATGCCTGTACTTGCATGTTGACTACCCATCACTTGAGCGCGAGAAGGAAATCGTGTTGGCTAAAGTGCCCGATATTACCGAGCATTTAGCTGATCAGGTTGCTCGTATCGTTCGCAGTATCCGCATGCTGGATCTCAAAAAGTCACCGAGCGTGAGCGAAACTTTGGACTGGGCGCGAACCATGATGCTGCTAAATATCGACTCAATTGATGCTCAGACAGCTAAAGAAACTTTGCATGTTCTGTTGAAGTATCAGTCTGATATCGCCAAGGCTTCCAAGGAACTTTCCGTCGACCTGGTTTAACCAGGAAAACTGGAATCCATAACGTGCTCGACTTACTCTCTGGTTTTGTTCAGGAACTCCGCAATGCAGGGCTTCCGGTCTCGTTAACGGAGAACCTTGACGCCATGGAGGCGGTGCGACACATTCCTCTTGAAGATCGTGACGCATTCAAGTATGCGTTAGGTGCCACGATGGTCAAGAACAGCGCTCATTGGCGTTCATTTGAGACTGTATTCGAGGTGTACTTCTCGTTGCGCGGACCGGAGTACAAGATCGTTGAGGGGACAGAGGACGAACTCGAGCAGATGTGGCGCGAGATGCAAGAGCAAATGCAACAAGGCGAAGGCAAAGGGTCATCGGGCGGGATGGATAGCCTGACCCCCGAGGAAATAGCGCAGATGCTGATGAAAGCCTTGATGAATGGCGACCAGGCCATGATGCGTGCCTTAGCCAAACAATCCGTGCAACGCTTTGCTGGGATGGAGCCAGGTCGTCCAGTCGGAGGTACGTATTACTTGTACCGCACGCTGAGAAATCTTGATCTGGACAACATGCTGCAAAAACTCATGGAGGCCAGCAAACAAGAAACTGGCAGTGATCTGACAGCTCTTGAGGAACGCCTCGAAAAAGATGAATACGAAAGTCGAATCGATTCCTTCAAAAAAGAGATCGAAGCCGAGATTCGCCGCCGTCTTGTGGCTGACAGGGGTGCCGAAGCAATGGCGAAAACATTGCGTAAGCCATTGCCAGAAGATGTTGAGTTCATGCATGCCAGTCGCGACGAAATGCAGTTGCTGAAAAAGTCCTTGTACCCGCTGACGCGTAAATTAGCTGCGCGTTTGGCGCGTAAGCGTCGTCATGGTCGCAAGGGACCCTTAGATTTTCGCAATACTGTGCGCCACTCGCTGTCTTACGGTGGTATTCCTGCCGAGCCGAAGTTTAAACAACCACGGCCATCAAAGCCAGAACTGATGGTTGTGGCTGACATTTCTGGCAGTGTCGCTGCTTTTGCTCGTTTCACTTTGATGTTGGTGTACGCCATGCAGAACCAGTTTTCTAAAGTTCGTTCCTTCGTGTTCATCGATGGGATTGATGAAGTCACTGAGTATTTCAAGGGCACCGAAGATATCGGCGAAGCAATTCATCGTGTCAATACCGAAGCCGACGTGGTGTGGGTTGACGGTCATAGCGATTACGGTCATGCCTTTGAGGTTTTCTGGGATCGTTACGGGAAAAGTATCGGGCCTAAAACAACGGTGCTTTTCTTGGGTGATGCACGTAATAACTATCACGCCTCACAAGCCTGGGTAGTTCAGGAAGTGCGCAAGAAGGCGCGTCAGGTGTATTGGTTGAATCCGGAACCCAAGTCATATTGGAACACTGGAGACTCCATCGTGGGAGAGTACGCAGGTCATACCGATGGAGCCTACGAATGTCGCAATCTGCGACAACTTGAAGCGTTCGTCGAGAAATTAGCCTAAGAGATCATGGCGCGCTTAATTTTTGTCCGCCACGGTGAATCGCAAGTGTCAGTAAATCGTGTGGTCGGTGGACCCCGTTCATGTATCGGACTTTCAGACCTCGGTCGTCAACAATCTCAACGCTTATTTGAGCGATGGAGTAGTGCAGAGAATTTTTCTCCCGACCTAGTGATTTCCAGTGCCTATCCGCGTGCAAGAGAGACAGCGGCCATCGTCGCTCCAGCTTTCGGTGCTGCACCTATTGAAGTCATCAGCGAATTTGGTGAACATGATCCAGGTCCACAATGTGATGGACTTTTGTACACGGACTTTACGGCTCGATTCGGAGATCCCGATTGGGAGAACGATCCATTTGGAATGACATTTCCAGGTGGGGAAACGATTGCCGAATTTCAATTTCGTATTGGCACTGCTGTTCGCTCGCTAGTGGATCGCTTAGGCGACGGTAGCGCAGTGATCTTTTGCCATGGCGGGGTTGTTGACATGGCGTTGCGTCAGTCAATGCGCGCTGCAGGTACTGGAGTATTCGAGATTTATACGGTCAATACCTCAATCACAGAATTGTTGTTGGTGAAGCCGGGGCGTTGGCGGGTGATTCGTTACAACGATTCAGCCCATCTGGTCGGCTTGCCAGTGTCCACGAATCATGGCTTGAGTTCGGACGAATCACAGTAAACCATGAACATCTTGCAGCGTCCCGATGTCATCGTGGTTGGTGCAGGTTCTGCTGGATGTGTGTTGGCTGATCGGCTCTCGCAGTCTGGCCGCTCAGTTCTTGTGATTGAGGCGGGACCTGATCTACGGTTCGGGGCCGCACCGAGTGGCATTTCTGGTCCATCATTTTTTGCTGCAATGAGTGAGCCAGGTCGGGTTTGGTCGCAAGTTGAGGCACAACGTGTTGCAGGCCAAGCACGACGCCCGTACGCACGAGGGCGAGGTATCGGAGGCTCATCGGCGGTCAACGCAATGATTGGCTTATGGGGCGAAGTTGAAGACTATGACACATGGGAAAGTGATTTTGGCTGTCAGGGATGGTCGTGGCGCGATGTTGAACCGTATTTTCGGCGCATTGACATTCCTTTGACGAAGGTGGATCCAGGAAGCCCCACGCGAGTGGGAGCGGCGCTGTTTGAAGCGTGTCGCCTTGAAGGGTGGACGTGGCATCGCGGCCCATTTCCATTGGGTGGCGTTGGTCGTGATGTGGGTCCGGTGATGTTGACTCGTTCAACAGACGGACGTCGAGTGACAGCCTCAGATATTTATTTGGAACGGGCCCGTGAACGCAGTCATGTACGTATTCTCTGTGACACCTTGGTTGATCGTGTGGCGATGCAAGGCACCCATGCGATTGGCGTCATCTTGGCTGACGGGACTTTGATTGAGTCGAAAGAGACAGTGATTTGTGCGGGGGCTATTCACAGTCCTGCCATCTTGTTGCGCAGCAAGATTGAGCGCCCTGCTATCGGCCAGGGACTGCAAGATCATGCTTCGGCGCCGTTGACTTTGGCGCTACGCGAATCATGCCCTACAGATTCGGTGGCGGCTACCACTCTGGCCCGATTGAGTTCTGGTTTTGAACCTGCGGATCTACAGATTCTCGCGCTTGACCATTTCGGTGAGGGGGCCAATGGATTTGGTCAGTTGGTTGTGGCTTTAATGCACCCGAGATCTCGCGGTCAGGTGACGTTGGCATCGCAGGACCCAACAGTTGATCCGATCGTTGATTTCCAAATGTTGTCAGATGAACGCGATGTTGAAGCCTTGAAAGTTGGTGTCAATGTGGCGCGTCAACTTGTTCAATCTTCCCCTCTCAAAGATATGTCCAACGGGGTGTTCATTGATGATCTCGGTACGCCAGTCGAAGCCCTTGATCAATCGCCCGATGCGCTCGGTGAATGGTTACGGGCGTACACAGGTGATTATGTCCATGCCTCAGGAACCTGTGCCATGGGAGATCCTGGCTCGGAGAATTCTGTGGTGGATTGCTTTGGTCGAGTCATCGGGGTCACTGGCTTACGGGTGTGTGATGCGTCGATTTTCCCCCAAGTGCCCCGTGCTAATACGCATTTCCCCGTGATGATGGCTGCTGAGGTCATCGCTGACCGCTGGTAAGACCCCCCCCTCGCTGTCTCTGCCATACCCCCTTGGCACAGTCCAAGTATGACCAATCTGAATCCCCATTCACGAAAAATACCCATTCCCATGGAGTCCACACTGATTGACTGCGGAACCTGTGTGATGCATCAGACCACTGTCTGCAGCGACTGTGTGGTGACCTTTTTATGCCGTGACGAGGAGCCAGATAGTGGCTCGGATAGGCAAACTGGGGCCATTGTGTTCGATATCGCAGAGATTAGAGCGATGCGTGCCCTCGCAGAGGCAGGTTTAGTGCCTACGCTTCGTCATTGTGAGTCGGGTTAAACGAAATCAGATCCTTGTTGACTCAACGGACCCAGCGTACCTTGAGTCATTGTTTCAGTTGGCCGCATCGGCGGGTCTGGATCGCGTTGGTGTTTGTGATGCCACGGTTTTAGACCGTGCTCGTTCAGCAATTGACGATCGCAATGAACGCGGTCTGAGTGACACTATGGGTTTCACTTTTCGTAATCCAAGTCGATCTACTGATCCCGACCGCTCTGTCAGCGGAGCTCGTTCAATCATCGTTGGAGCGCGGAGTTATTACAGCGAACAACCCGATCATCCAGGCGGACTTGTGGGACGCGTGGCTCGTTACGCTCAGGCCGACCACTACACGCCGCTACGGCAGTCACTGCAGCAGGTGGCTGTGCGTTTGCGCGCTGACGGATTTCGCGCTGTCGTGTTTGCTGATGAAAATGCGATTGTTGATCGCGAGGTTGCTCATCGTGCCGGTTTGGGTTGGTTTGGTAAGAATGCCAATTTGCTCTTGCCGGGCGCAGGAAGTTTTTTCAGTCTCGGGTCAATAGTGACTAATGCAGTTTTGAGCCCAGCCAAGCAACCTGCTCCTGACGGTTGTGGTACGTGTCGATCCTGTTTTGATGATTGTCCAACGCAGGCCATCGTGGCTGAAGGGGTCATTGATGCACGTCGCTGTTTGGCTTGGTTGGTGCAAAAGCCGGGAGTATTCCCACGCCAGTTCCGAGTTGCTCTGCACGATCGTCTCTATGGTTGCGATGACTGTCAAACCAGTTGTCCTCCCACTGTGCGACTCGGTCGCCGACACACCGCATCAACGCCACCAGCGATCGGTCCAGGGGCTTTTGTCGATGTTTTGGGGATCTTGGATTCCACTGATCAAGAATTGCTTGAGCGATTCGGTAGTTGGTACTTGGCTGAGCGAAATCCGAAATGGTTGAGGCGCAACGCCCTGATTATTTTGGGCAATATCGCGCCTCTGACGATGACCAATGATCCCAGCGATTCAGTCGAGCGGATGCTACGCAAGTATCTTGGAGACATCGACCCTCTACTTCGTGCTCATGCCCTATGGGCGGCGATTCGCCTGGGACGCCAAGACCTAGTGAGTCTGGTCGAGCGTGATGCAGACAGTCTTGTGCAGGACGAATTGAATAATCAGTCATCGGTACCTGTCCGAACGGTAGCGCTATGAAGCATCTCCTGGTGACCAATGACTTCCCCCCAAAAATTGGCGGGATTCAGTCCTTGCTTTGGGAATGGTGGCGTCGACTCCCCGCAGATTCTTTCGCTGTTCTCACTAGCCCCTATAAAGGTTCAGAGGAATTTGACGCAGCTCAACCATTTCATATTGAGCGCACTCGGGAACCGGTTTTGTTGCCGCACCCGTGGATGGTGAGGCGTGTCAATGAAATGGCGAAGCGCGTTGGAGCGGACTTGGTGGTGCTCGACCCTGCTGTTCCTCTCGGCATCATCGGACCTCGTTTGGCTTTGCCTTATGACGTGGTGTTACACGGTGCCGAGGTGACAGTGCCTGGTCGTATACCAGGGTCAAAACAAGTTCTTGCTCATGTCCTTCGTGGAGCGCGCCATGTTGTGGCCGCGGGACAATACCCCGCTGCTGAAGCAGAGCGTGCGGCTGGTAGGGCATTGCCGATGACCATCGTTCCACCAGGGGTGGACATTGACCGCTTCACCCCGTTGAGTGGTGAACAGCGATCATTAGCTCGTCAAGATTTTGGTTTCAGTGACGAAACTGAACTTGTGCTCGGCATTAGCCGTTTGGTACCGCGCAAAGGATTTGATACGGCAATTCGTGCTGTGGCGCGACTCAAGAAATCGCGTCCGCATCTTGTCTTAGCCATTGCTGGTTCGGGTCGAGATCGCCAACGTCTGGAAAAACTTGCACGTGAACTAGATGCACCAGTGAAGTTTTTAGGTCGAGTCGCTGATGAAGATCTACCTCGTTTGTACGGCTGTGCGGACGTATACACAATGTTGTGTCGTAATCGTTGGGGAGGACTTGAACAAGAAGGTTTCGGCATCGTCTTTGTTGAGGCTGCTGCCTGTGGCATTGCCCAGATTGCTGGTTTAAGTGGTGGAGCCGCCGATGCTGTGGCGCATGAAGAAACTGGTTATGTGGTCAATGATTCCACTGATGTGAACACTGTGGCACAACATATCGCTGACCTTTTGGACGATCCCGAACTCCGACAGCAGATGGGTATGGCCTCGCGTCAGAGGGCGATCACCGAGTTTTCGTATGAGATGCTTGCCAAGCGCCTCGGTAATGTTTTTGGAGTGTGGTCATGAACGGTCTCAGAATTATTCGTTTCAATATTTTGGGAACACTGATTTTTTCGGTGTCGGCTCTGTGGGCAGGAATAGTTTTTGATGGCCTCGCCAAGTCGCAAGGAGTTGTCGTGGCGCTCGTGCTGTTTGCTATCGGGACAGGGGTTTTTCTGTGGGGCTATTGGACTGCTGTCCAGCGCAGTCGGCAAGAAGAGATCTCTGTCGCCGAACTGTATTTCCTCATGGGTCCGGTCATCCCGCGAAGCGTCAAAATCGCCATGCATTCCTGCTTAGCAACGCAAATTTTGGTTGCCCTGGGCACGGCGCTCTCGCGGCCAAACAGTCCGAGCAGCGATGGACTGGGTAGCAAGCCTGGTTCCACCTTGGCCTTTGGCGTACTGGTGCCCGTCTTGGGTCTTGGACTCAACGGTTTATGGGCGGCCAGTCACGGAAAATTTGCTCCGCGACGACTAAAACATGGGACTGAGGTCGCTGTTTGCCACCCTGACACTGATCCGATCGGCTAGAACTAAGTAATGGCCGACACGGCGTCTTTGACGATCACTATCAATGCCCCTCATGACAAATGTTGGGATATCGCAACAGCATTTGAGCGATACCCTGAGTGGGCCCACGATATTAAGTCGGCAGTTGTTCTTGCCCGTGATGATCAAGGTCGAGCAACTCAGGTTGAATTTCGTACCTCGGCTCTTGGCCGCAGCACGCATTACACCTTGTCCTATGACTACAGCGCCGCACCTGCACGATTGGCGTGGCACATGGTTTCGGGTGACATTATGCGCGCCGTTGATGGAGCATTTATGTTTTCTCCCGAGTCGAGTGGAGGGGTGGTCTTGACCTACAACTTGTCCATTGAACTTGTAGTACCGCTGCCTGGCTTCGTGAAGCGACGCGCTGAAGTGCGTATCTTGAATACCGTCAAGCAATTGAAGGTTCAAGCTGAATCTCAGGGGTGAACCCGTGAGTTCGACTGTAGACACATCGCGGCGAGTTGGCATTGATGTCGGCGGGACCAAATGTTTGGGCGTTGTTTGGAGTGAGGGTCGAATTGTCGACGAAGTTCGCCGAATGACCCCAGACGGAGCAGATGCGCTAACTGATGTTTTGACATCAATTGTCAACGACTTTGGCGAGGTTGATTCGGTTGGCGTTGGAATATGTGGACTTGTTGCTCGCGGTGGGGTTCTACGTGCTTCGCCAAATCTGCAGGGAATTACTGATTTCCCTATTGGGGCCTTATTGAGCGAGCGACTGGGGACTCAAGTTTGGGTGGATAACGATGCCACATGCGCCACAGTCGCCGAATGGTCCGCTGGTGCGGCAATGGGTTGTCAAGATGTCGTTGTTGTCGCCCTCGGAACGGGAAACGGCGGCGGTATTATCGCCGGCGGTCAGTTGATTCGTGGCGCTAATGGTTTCGCTGGCGAAATCGGACACATGATTGTCGAACCTGATGGCCCTTTGTGTCCGTGCGGTCGGCGAGGTTGTTGGGAGCGTTACGCCTCGGGCAATGGATTGGCTCACATTGCGCGGCAGGCTGCCGAAGGGGGCAAGCAAAAGTGCATTCTTGAACTCGCTGGATCGATTGAACTGATACGTGGGGAGCATGTCGTTCGTGCCGTCACCATGGGGGATGCCGAAGCCTTATTGATCATTGATGAATTCGCCCATTGGATCGCCCTTGGTCTCGCCAACCTGACTAATGCTCTTGACCCTGAGATGTTTGTCATTGGTGGCGGTGTAGCAGCTTCAGGGGATGTATTTCTTGACCCTGTTCGGCGCGCCTTCAGCGAGATTTTGTATGCACCAACCTTGCGGCCCCACCCTAAAGTTGTCGTCGCGCACTTTGGCGAGCAAGCCGGCGCCATCGGGGCTGCGCTGTTGGCGACTCAAACGCACTAAAAGGACACCTCTCGTTCACGATCTCGTGACATCAGAGTGGTTAGTCTGCTGACGTGCAAACCTTCGTGCTTCGACTCTGGCTGCCAGACTTTCCCGGAACTCTAGGTCGCGTCGCGGCGGCCATTGGTCAGGCCGGTGGAGATGTGATTGGCATCGAGATTTTAGAGCGTGGCGCGGGTATGGCGATTGACGAATTGATCGTTGTCATTCCTTCCGACGCAGAAAATGCAATGGAGCAATTGATTGCTGAAGTGAGTCAGGTGGAGGGTGTGGCCGTTGAAGATATTCACACCGTGGCCCTTGACCGACCAGACCAAAGTGTTTTGGCTCTTGATACTGCGGCGCGGATCATGGAGTCTCCACGAGATGAACGTCTAGAGGCGACCTGCGAGCTGGTGCGTGAGATGCTGGAATCTGATTGGTGCACGATCATGCGAAGGGACGCTGCGATTCCTTTAGCAGTATCAGGTGATGTCCCAGACTTGCCATGGGTTATTGCATTTTTGGCTGGCACAACTCATCTTGCCGGTGACGCCGCTCACGAACACACTCCAGCAGACATTGCTTGGGCACCGTTAGATCTTTTGGATGCAGTGATAGTGATTGGTCGCATTCGCGGGGCCTTTCGTTTGCGTGAGCGCCAACACGTCACGTTAATTGCGCGTATCGTCAGTTCTGCTTTTGTCGGTTTTGACTGAAGAACTAATGCTCAGCCCATTGCAGAGAACGTTGCACAGCGCGTAGCCATGTGGCGTGCAAGATATCAGCGGCCTTGCGTTCGCCAGACTCGGCGTCATGTGGAGTGACCAAGAGATCGGTCTTCCAACGTGTCCTCAAAGCTTCAAGGGATGGCCAAACATTTTCGGCAAGACCAGCCAAGAAAGCCGCCCCAAGGGCGGTGGTCTCTTGATCGACTGGACGACGTACGGGAATACCAAGTTGGTCAGCTTGGATTTCTAGAAGAAGATCCATCACCGATGCTCCTCCGTCAACGCGTAGTTCAGCGATCGTTTGACCACTCGCAGTGCTCATGGCTTCAATAGCATCACGTGTTTGGAGGGCCATGGCTTCAACAACTGCACGCGCAATATGAGCACGAGTAGTGCCGCGAGTAATTCCCACGACGGTGCCTCTGGCATATGGATCCCACCAAGGGCTTCCCAGCCCTGTGAATGCTGGCACGACAAAGACTCCACCGTTATCGACTACTGATTCGGCGAGAGGACCAATTTCCTCTGATGAGGAGATGATCCCGAGAGCATCGCGCAACCACTGCACCGCCGCTCCAGTCACAAAGATTGCCCCCTCAAGGGCGTAAGCAGTGGTTACTGTGCCATCACTATTTTTGATCGACCAGGCCACTGTGGTCAGTAAACCTTGTGATGCCGGAGGACAGGAATCTCCAACATTCATGAGGATGAAACTGCCGGTGCCGTAAGTATTTTTAGCCATCCCATCGTCGAAACAAGCTTGTCCAAAAAGGGCTGCTTGTTGATCGCCGGCGATTCCTGAGATCGCGATACCGAGGGGAAGTTCTGAGGTAGCGGTGATGCCGAAGCGACCGCTAGAGGGTCTGACCTCAGCCAAATACTCAAGTGGAACTCCGAGAATCTCACTCATCGTTGGGCTCCACATGAGGGTCGTGATATCAAACAGCATGGTGCGGCTGGCGTTGGAGGGATCAGTTGCGAACACTGCGCCATCGGTCAACTTCCATAGCAGCCAGGTGTCTATCGTCGCCAGAGCAAGATCGGGGGACTTGGGAACCCCGTGTTGCAACATCCATGACATCTTCGTGCCTGAAAAGTACGGGTCGAGGACAAGACCCGTGAGGGCACGCACGGTCGCAAGATGGCCAGCCTGGTCAAGGTCTTGACAGTGTTGAGCGGTGCGGCGGTCTTGCCAGACGATTGCTCGACCGTACACTTGCCCAGTCACTCGATTCCACGCTACGACTGTCTCGCGTTGATTGGTGATACCGATGGCGCGCGGTAGACCAGCCTGTTTCACGACATCATTGAAGGTGGCTACGACAGCTCGCCAAATTTCTTCAGCATCGTGTTCGACCCAGCCTGGTTCGGGGAAGTACTGCGTGAATTCTTGGTAGGAGGCAATGCTCGGTCGATCATCTTGAAACACTGCGCGGCAACGAACTCCCGTCGTACCAGCGTCAATCGCTAGGACATACGCCTCGGCCTGCGCCACGACTAGCGTTTCTTTGGCTTGTTAGTCGGACGTCGCGAGGATGGTCCAGAACTTGTACGTCGCGTGGCTGCAGGCTTCGAGCGCGTCTCGGGAGCAGATGGGGGAGCATTTTTACGAGCCAGTGTTTGCTCGCGCAAGGCCCGATATGTCTGACGTTGATAACCGATCTTGGCCAGAACCCAACCGAACAACAAATACATTGGCAGAGATGCCAGTAGCCCAATGACTGAGCCAGTGGTCACCTTGTCGCGTAGAAAAATAGTGAATATGACGGCCATAACGCCGACGTACACCAACCATTCACGGATCAGCCTTTGCCAGTTAACAGTTCTCGACGAATCCCAAGGCATCTCCCCATTGTTTCATGTCTAGGCTGACATGATGCGCATTGGAATCATGACTGGCGGCGGAGATTGTCCGGGACTCAATGCTGTCATTCGTGCCATTGTGCGAAAAGGCGATGCAGTTTATGGCGACGAGTTCATTGGATTCCTGGATTCTTGGGATGGGGTCATGGCGCAACGCTTCATTGAGTTGCCGGCATCGGCAGTGCGCGGCTTATTGCCACGCGGTGGAACGATTCTCGGTACCCGGCGTGGAAGCCCATACGATTCGAAAGATGGAGTTCAGGAAGTACAGAAATGCTTTAGCGAACAACGTCTTGATGCCTTAATAGTGATTGGTGGAAATGGCTCGCTGACTGTCTCCTCTTTGTTGTTTGCTGAAACTCATTTGCCGATTGTTGGTGTCCCGAAAACAATTGACAATGATGTTTTTGGAACTGAGCTTTCTTTTGGATTTCATACTGCGGTACAAATTGCCACGGATGCAATTGATCGACTACACACCACGGCCGAAAGTCATGATCGTGTCATGGTCGTCGAGTTGATGGGTCGAGATACTGGATGGATTGCGGTGTACGCCGGTCTCGCCGGAGGAGCAACCGTCATTTTGATACCCGAAGAACCTTTTGACATCGCCGAAGTCTGCGCCGAAGTCGCAAGTCGCCATCAAGGTGGACGTTTTGCGTCAATCGTCGTTGTCGCCGAGGGAGCACAACCCATAGTCGGAACGATGACTCCAATTGACTACGCCACAGATCATCTTGGTCGACCGCGTTATGGCGGGGTATGTGTGGGAATCGCTGAAGAAATTGAAAAGCGCACAGGGTTTGAAGCCCGTGTAGTGCAAATCGGTCATGTGCAAAGGGGCGGTACACCAACTGCTTTCGATCGTATTTTGTGCACTCGCTTTGGTCTGGCTGCTGTTGACGCTGTCCACGAAGGAGCATTTGGGTACATGGTGTCGCTTGATGCCACAAAAATTAGTCGGGTCCCGTTGAGCGATGTAGTGGGCAAGATTCGTACCGTTGACCTCGAATTCTTCCACGAAATTGGTGATGTCTTTTTTGGCTAGGTCAGACCCTAAAAAGAATTTTTAGAGAAGTGGATCGACGATGGCGGGAAAGGCGGGCTGACTACTGGCGGCGCGCCCGGGATAATCAAAAGACGTCAATGGTTCCGATGTGAGCGATCCGTCGCCTCGTGGCCATTCTTGGGTTTTGCCTTGCACAGCAATGAGGATTCGTTCAACGCCTTGAATTTCGCTGAGTGTCAAAACAATTTGAGCCACAGCGGAAATCAAGTCATCACCTGTGGCCTGAAAGATATTTTCTGAAATATCAACCTTAACGATGTCTGTTGCCACGTAGCGCGCAGAAATTAGTTTCGTACCTTGCGGTATGGCTGATCGCAAACTCTGGTCTTGTTCACTGTTCGTCGGGCCGTCAAACAAGGCATTGATGATCTGGGGCGGTTCATTGAGAACATCACGTTGAACCACGACCAAGCGTTGGGTGCTCTCATTATCGGAGCGTTGTAAGTAGATGCGCCCAATGCCCGATTCGCTTGAATCAGAAGATGATGACTCGTTCATGTCGCTTTGCAGATCGCGTCCAATGACTCGCGAAGAATCTTGGGCCCCATACGAACAAGCGCCAGCAAGTATGACGATGATTGATAAAAGCAAAGTGCGGCTAGGCGTGCGCATAGTGCTAGACCCTCTCCACTGGTAGTTCGATGATAAAGCAGGCGCCTTCGCTACCGTCTTGTCGCTCTTCAACCCACACTCTGCCACGGTGAAGTTTGACGTGCTCGTCCACAAGAGAGAGACCCAAGCCGGCGCCATCAGATCCGCTTCGTCTTCCTGCGACAACGCCTCGCGCGAAGCGTTCAAAGATGAGATCGCGTTCTTCAAGAGGCACGCCGAGACCGTGATCTTCCACAGTGATCCATACCTGCGATGGTGGATCCTCATCATCTGGTACGAAGACGGAGATCTCTAGTTCTCCACCCCCGTAAGCGCGACCATTATCAACAAGGTTGGCGATGACGCGTGCGAGCCGACGACGGTCACCGCGAATGATGATTTGATCGGCTGTTGAGGTGACCAAGACGCTTGTCGTCGGGAGACTGCTGATAGCGATGGCCTGGCGGACAAATTCACCCACGAGCAACTCCTCAACGTTCAGTCGAATGGCCCCAGCATCAAAGCGCGAAATCTCCAAGAGATCTTCAACTAGCCCTTGGAAACGGGCCACGTCAGCGATGAGAAGATCGAGAGCAACTTGGGCGCGTTCGGGCATCTCTTCGCGACGAGCGTGCATGACTTCAACAGATGCCGCGAGGGTCATTAATGGTGAGCGCAATTCGTGACTGACGTCAGACGTGAAGCGAGAGTCGCGTTCCACACGTAATTCCAGAGCAGCAGCCATGTTGTTGAACGAAGAAGTGAGGACCGACAAATCCGGATCGTCTGTTTCTTCAAGTCGAGTGTCAAGACGCCCTCCAGCGATCGCTTGGGCCGCCTGACTTGCGGCGGTGAGCGGTCGAACGGCGCGAGAGGCAAGGATTGCACCCAGAAAAACGCCTAAGAGAGTGGTGATGATTGCGGCCAAGGTGAGGGCGAAATTGATGCTGTTGAGGGTTGAGCGCACCTCTTTCATTGAGGGAAATTCGAAATAAGCAGCGTCGGCTGAATTCAAGGGGATGCCAATTGCCAAGACCAATTCCTTGTCAACTTCAATGCGCATGGTCCGAGGTTCTCGGTTGTCGATGATTGCCACGAGCATTTCTCGATCAATGACATTGGATGAAAATCGAGCGTTATCACCTGTCCATGTGCCACGGAAATACAACAAAGGGCGATTGGCTGTGAGGCGTTCGATGACCGTCTGGGTATTTGATGGATTTGAGCGAAGATCAATGGCTAATTGAGCGGCATTTTCATAAGCCTGCCCGATGACATTTTTTTCGCGGTTTTCAACCAAGTTCGAACGGGTGAAGTTGTATGTCCCTAGAGCAAGGAAAAGCGATAGGGCGAAACTCCCTAAGCCGAAAGTAATCAGAATCCGCGAGCGCAATCCTATGGGTTTGAGTATTCGCGGGCGAGTGCGCTGTGTTCGATGAACTTTCGGCGACTTCCCACTGACTGGTTCAGAGATGACAGATTTTTTGGCCACGAAGAATCAGGCCTGAAGTCGATAACCGAGACCGCGAACAGTTACCACGTGACGAGGGTTGGCGGGATCTTTTTCTACTTTTGTGCGCAGTCGACGAATGTGCACATCGACTAAGCGACCATCGCCGAAATATCCGTAGCCCCAGACATCGTCAAGCAGTTGTTCGCGACTGAAAACACGACCGGGATTTTGGGCGAGTTCACAGAGCAGTCGAAACTCAGTTTTTGTGAGACCCAGTTCCGCGCCATTTCGTAACACTTTGCCTTCATCAGGAATGATCTCAAGGTCGCCGAAGATGAGTTTCGGGTGAGCTGGATGCGCAGGGCGAGCCCGTCGAAGCAGCGCACGGATGCGCGCTGATAACTCTTTAGGGGCAAATGGTTTAGTGAGATAGTCATCAGCACCTGCCTCGAGGCCAGCGACAACATCATGAGTGTCGGATCTGGCGGTGACCATCACAATGGGCACATCACTGTGGCGACGGATTGTTCGACACAGTTCAAAGCCGTCAATACCGGGCAACATGATGTCGATCAGTACGACATCGGCTGGTTGGCGTAAGAACAAAATGACGGCTTCTTCACCGCTTGCGGCCTCATCAACAGTCCAGCCTTCATCTTCTAAAGCCAATTTGACTGCAGCGCGTATCCGCTCGTCATCCTCTACAGCCAGAATTCTGGTTCCCACGCTTACATCTTGCCTGATGGAAGGCGTAGTAGTTGGCTAACTGGAATTGTTTTTTATCTTTACGAGTCAAGAATCGCCAAAATGGCTTGGTGAATCCCGGGAGCGCTGAGCAGTATTTGCTCAGATCGAATAGGGGAACCTGAAAAATCAGAGGAGATAGCCCCAGCCTCGATGGCGATCAGAAGGCCTGCGGCTACATCCCATGGTTGCAGAAACTCTTCGAAATAGGCGTCAAGGCGACCATCGGCGACGTAGCAGAGATCTGCTGCGGCAGCGCCACATCGCCTGATATCGCGAACCTGGGGGAGTATTTTCGCAATCCGCGCGCCTTGCGCATCACGGCGTTGTGGCGAATAGGAGAACCCGGTACCAATCAGCGCCATGCTGAGGTCTTGGCAGGGTGAACATTTTAATTTCCGTGCACCGAGCCACGCCCCATAGCCTCGAGCGGCGACAAAAAGTTCGCGAGTGACGGGTAGATAGACCGCAGCAGCCAAAGTTCCCGCGGTGTCGGTGGCGGCGATGGAGACGGCATAGCCAGAAAGGTTGTATAAAAAATTCGTCGTGCCATCAATGGGATCGACTAACCAAGTAATGCCTGATGTGCCAGGTGCCCGAGTTCCTTCTTCACCGAGCACCGAGTCGTTGGGGCGGAAGTGTCCTAGTCGCCCAACAATAAGACTTTCACTTGCCCGATCCCACTGAGTGACGACATCGGTGGGCGAGGATTTGGCGTCAACATTGCCTATTCCTCGACCGCGTCCAGTGGCGACAAGATCACCTGCCTGGCGCGCAATGCTGGCAGCGATATTCATCAACTCAAGAGCATTGTTCGGCACGAGAGGGGACATAAATAATTATGCGCGGTCAGAGAGATCGCGCCACTCACCGAGCGCCCTTAGGCTAAGAACAGCCACGATTGAAGTGCCACCTGAGGTCAAGACTGCACCGATCAATAGCCCGAGTCCGAGTGGCACTGAACTTTGCCCGTCGTATTGAATGTCAACGAGGGCGTAACCAATCAATGAGCCGATGAAGCCCCCAAAAATAATAGAGATAAAGGCCGCCGAGCGAGCGCCACGAGATGGCAGGGCTGAGAGTGGTCGTTCTTCGGGCACGTAAACATCGTAGGCTCACAACGTGAGCCAAGGTTTGTTTACCAGTCAAATAGTTGTGGTGATCCCCACCTATAACGAGGCTGGAAACATCGAGAAAGTTCTCAATGGAGTTCGTGCCGCCCTCCCGCAGGCCAGATTGTTGGTCGTAGATGACAACAGTCCCGACGGCACAGGTGACATTGTTGAGCGCTATCAAGCCTCCCATCAGACAGATGGTCTAGGAGAAGTTGCTGTTTTGCGTCGCGCCGGCAAGACGGGTTTAGGGGCGGCTTATCGTGCGGGATTTACGACAGCCTTGTCAATGGGTGCAGAGATCTGCGTGCAGATGGACGCCGATCTATCCCATGATCCGATGTATCTGCCAGCGATTGTCTCCGCCGTCGAGATGGGTGCTGATGCCGCCCTAGGAAGTCGCTACACACCGGGTGGTCAGATCGATAATTGGCCACCTTTACGGCGTTTTCTCTCACGCTGGGGGAATCGATTCGCGGCGGGCATGTTGGGTTTGGCGATCAATGACGCCACTAGTGGATACCGGGCTTATTCGGCCTCGGTTTTGCGGAAGATGGATTTTTCCACTGTGCGAGCTGAGGGTTACGGATTCCAAATTGAAATGACCCATCGCGCAGTGCGCAGTGGCGCACGCATGATCGAAGTCCCCATCCTATTTACAGACCGCATTGTTGGCGAATCGAAACTAAATCATCACATTATTGGTGAGGCTTTCACGCTTGTCACGCAGTTGTGGTTCAGGGATCGACTGTGGCACCGCCGTCGACGTCGGTGATACCTGCAGTGGACCGCTCGCCATCTTCAACTCGAACCATTCTTCACGTCGATATGGACGCATTTTTTGTCTCCGTAGAAATGCGACGGCATCCAGAACTAGCGGGTCAACCAGTTGTCGTAGGTGGTTCGGGGGCACGAGGAGTAGTAGCGGCAGCGAACTATGAAGCACGCCGATATGGGGTGTTCTCAGCGATGGCTTCTGCAAAAGCTCGGCGACTGTGTCCAGATGCAGTTTTTCTTGCCGGTGACTACGCAGAATATTCGTCGGTCAGCGCTCAGGTACACGAAATTTTTGCAAGGTACACCCCGTTCATTGAGCCGATAGGTCTTGACGAGGCATTTCTTGATGTGACCGGCTCGGTCAATCTTTTTGGTAATGGCACGATGATTGGTTGGAAAATCAAACAACAGATTGCCGAGGAACTTGATCTCGCTTGTGCAGTAGGAGTTGCTAGTTCAAAATTCATTGCCAAGTTGGCCTCAAAAAAAGCCAAGCCGATACCTACGGCAACGGGCATCGAAGCCGGTCATGGAGTGTTGTGCATCACGCCTGGTCACGAATTGGAATTTTTGCATCCCCTTCCAGTGAAATCCTTATGGGGTGTGGGCCCAGCAACCTTGGCGAAATTGGAACGACTAGGAATTCGAGTTGTTGGTGATTTGATCACTCTGGGCGCAACGAATTTGGAACATGCGCTAGGAAAATCGCATGGCCGCCATTTGTTTGCGTTAGCCAAGGGAGTTGATGATCGCCCTGTTGAAGTTGAGCGAGATCTGAAATCTATCGGTCACGAAGAGACCTTCTCTCATGACATCACCGATCGCGATGGGATGCGCCGTGAGGTTGTGCGACTGGCTGATGCAGTCGCTAGTCGCTTGCGTGCTCACGGCTGCGCTGCTCGCACTTTGACATTAAAGATCCGCTATGCGAACTTTGAGACGATTACTCGTTCAACGACTCCAGGATCACCTCTGTCCTCGGCGCCAGCGATGGTCAAGGCCTTGGAGTCAGTTTTGGAACTCATCGATCCCTCCGTCGGAGTGCGTTTGATCGGTTTTAGCGTGAGTGGTTTGGTGGAACCAGTTGAGCAACTTTCATTACTTGGGTTTGACGCGCTCGCTCAAGAGAGCGATTCGGGTGGGGGTCAGACGGCGGCTGATATTGATGGTCACTGGAGTTCAGCAAGTGCGGCGATTGATGAGATACGAAAAAGGTTTGGACGCGATGCGATCAACCCGTTCAGCGCGCTTGCGCGACCCGACAGACGCAAACTTGGAGAATCGCCATGGGGGCCGAACGGCAATGACGCGAAATGATTGCCCATGCTTTGATTTCAGGTGGCGGGGCTGTAAGACTAAGGATCTACTCAGTGACATTCCAGCAATAACCAGGAGGTGACCCATGTCTTTGTCAGATGATGAACAGCGCATACTGCGACAAATCGAACAAGAACTACAAAATGACTCAAAGTTTGCCCAAGCAGTGTCCCCATCCGGTTTGTACTCCCATTCGGCGCGAACTGTCCGTCGAGCGATCTTTGGTTTAGTTATCGGACTGGCGCTTCTTGTCGCCCTTTTACAAGTGCACTTCATGGCCGCCTTCGTAGCCTTTGTGGCGATGTTGGCGCTGACAGCTGTTATTGAACGCAATGCGCGGGCAATGGGTAAAGCGGGACTTCAAGATGTTGCGGGAGCGATTCGCAAAGCCCGAGCTTCTGCAGGTCGTCGACTTCCTTAGCACTGACACCGAATAGTTGTGTCGAGGGATACATGTCAACAGTGTTAGGCATCGTCAAAGAGCAAGAAAGAGTTGCTGCAATTTTGGCTGTTGATATTGGGGGAACCAAGTTGGCGGCGGCGGTGGTAGACCTTGATGGGAAGATCATTCTGAGAGATCGGGTGCCGACGCCAGCGCGTGACCCGTGGACAACGTTGGCAAACCTGATCAAAAGAGTTCAGGCTTCAATTTCAGATGTTGAGTTGCTGGCTTGCGGCGTGGCATGCGGTGGGCCGATGACCCTCAACGGCGAGAAGGTGTCGCCGTTGCACATTGCGGCATGGCATGACTTTGAGTTGTGCTCGATGGTGGCTGAAATCACTGCTCTGCCAACTTTCGTGGATAACGATGCCAAAGCATTGGCTCTCTCTGAGGGTTGGATGGGGGCTACAGCGCACCTGCAAAACTTCATGGCAGTGGTTGTCGGTACTGGGGTGGGAGCAGGATTAGTGCTGGAGTCACAGCTTCTCGATGGGCGTCAAGGTAATGCTGGGCATATTGGTCACATCATTGTTGAACCCGATGGGCGCGCCTGCTTATGTGGGGGTTTTGGGTGTCTTGAGGCGTATATCTCAGGGCCCGCCATTCTTTTACAGACTGGTCGTGACCCAATGTACGCGCCCGCCAATGTGGTCCAACGGAGTGGACAACTTTTAGGTCGTGCATGTGCCAGCGTGGCGGCAGTGGCCGATATTTCGCGGGTTGTTGTGGGAGGCAGTGTCGCTCTCGGATGGGGAGAAGCATTTTTTCAGGCGGCCAACACTGAATTCGTCCTGCGATCCAAACTGTCCTTCTTGGCTGGGGTGGATATTGTCCCAGTGGGACTCGGCAATAGCTCTGCTTTGATTGGCGCGGCAGCAATTGCGCGTCGCAAGATCGGCGAAACCTGAGGATCGCGACTAGGTTCACACCTGTGCGTCCGATTTACGACTCCGAAGTAGAGGTTTTTCGAGGTCAAGTACAGTTATTTTTGAAGGCCAATCTTTCCGATGATTGGCAGGGCATCGGCACCTTGCCCGCCGATGAAGCCCAAGCGTGGGTCACCGAGTGGCGCAAGATTCTCTATCACCAGTGCTATTTAGCCCCTGGTTGGCCAGCGATTTATGGCGGCGGCGGAATGTCGGCTCTTGAGCAGGTGATTTTGGCAGAGGAATTCGCCAAGGCCGGTGTGCCGACAGGTGGAAGTAACGATGCTTTTGGTATCACGATGCTCGGCAACACTCTGCTGGCGTGGGGCACCGAGGAGCAAAAAGAGTATTACTTGCCGCGGATTTTGTCGAACGAAGATGTCTGGTGCCAGGGTTATAGCGAACCCAATGCAGGAAGCGATTTAGGAAGTTTGGGGCTTCGGGCCACTCTTGACGGAGATCAGTGGATCCTCAATGGTCAGAAGATTTGGACATCGGCGGGACATTTGGCTGATCACATTTTTACTTTGGCACGTACAGACCCAGACAGCCCGAAGCATAAGGGGATCTCCTTTCTTCTCGTCGATATGCGCCAGCCAGGAATTGAAGTTCGCCCCATCAAAATGATCAACGGTGACAGCGAATTTAATGAGGTTTTCTATACCGATGCGGTGTGCCCGAAAGAAAATGTCATCGGTGGACTGAATAATGGCTGGGCGGTAGCGATGACATTGTTGGGATACGAACGTGGTGAAGGTGCAGCTACTGTGCCGGTGCGTTTCCAGGCTGAACTGGATCGTCTGTTGTTGTTGGCCAAAGAATACGGAGTCGACCAAGATCCACGTATGCGTCAGAAGTTGGCATGGGCTTATTCGCAGGTGCAAATCATGCGTTATCTCGGTTTGCGAACGCTGACTAAGTTTTTGCAGGGCGGTCATCCGGGTCCAGATGGTGGAATCTTTAAGCGCTATTGGAGTGAATATCATCAGGCAGTGACCGAGATATCTCTAGAAATTCTTGGCGCAGCAGCGATGTGCCCTGAGGGACGCCAACCATTAAATGCTTTCCAACCCGATGATCGCAGTGCTCCGAACTCAAGCGCCAGTTGGACTGGTGCATTTCTCAATGCTCGGGCAGGAACTATTTACGCAGGATCCTCACAGGTTCAGTCGAATATCATTGGTGAAATGGTGCTTGGACTTCCAAAGGAACCGCGCTAGGTATGTCTATTTTTCGTCGCACGCAGAGCATGATGATGATCATTCTCGGACTGTTGCTGCGCCCGCATTATTGGCTCATAGCACTCAGCGTCGGTGCTCGGATGATTCCACAGAGGTGGTGGGCTCATTGGCCGTATCTGCCAATTCCTCGAAAGGACTACCTGAAGTTTCGCCTTGAGACGCAATACGGCGGTCATTCGCCGCAGGCAAACTTGCCTGATGTCCTGAGGTATTTGCGTTGGGTGCGCGAATGGGATGCACAATCGTGAATTTTTTCTTGTTTCATTGCGCGCAAGGCCGTTAATCACTGATGCAAAGCGCCCTCGTTCTAAACGCAACTTATGAGCCGCTGAGTGTGGTGTCGTCGCGTCGCGCTATTTGTCTTGTTTTGGGCGATAAGGCTGACCTCATTGAACACGATGAAAGTTTTCTTCGTTCGGAGCGCTTGTCTTTGCCAAATCCATCGGTCATTCGTCTGCGCTATGTAGTCAAGGTGCCGTATCACCGTCGTACCTCGTTATCGCGACGCGCCGTTTTCGCACGCGATGACAATCGCTGTCAGTACTGCGCTGGAATCGCCGATTCACTTGATCATGTCATGCCCCGTTCGCGAGGAGGTCTGCATATTTGGGAAAATGTGGTTGCCGCCTGTCGCAAATGCAATCTAGGTAAGCGAGATCGGACTCCGGATGAGGCTGGAATGAAATTGGCGAAAACACCGCTGATTCCCAAGGAATTAGCGTGGGTGACCGTTGCTGCAGGAAGCGTGCCTGATCTGTGGAAACCATATCTGGCGCAGTGATGACTGGCATTGTGACAGAGATTGTCCTTGGCTCGGCGGTAGATTTTCACGCTCGACCATTGCCGACTGATCCTCATCCTCATATCTGGTGGTTCACACCGAATCAATCGGCGTTGGTCTTGGGATCGACGCAGAATCTTTCAATTGTCGATTCAACGGAATGTCGCAAACGTGGCATTGAAATAGTGAAGCGTCGCAGTGGCGGCGGGGCAGTGCTGCTCTCAAGCGAGACAACAGTGTGGATTGATGTTGTGCTGCCTGCTACACATGAACTGTCCGTCAGCGATATCGGTCAGGCTCCGTTGTGGTTAGGGAAGTTGTTTCAACAAGTTCTGACCGATCTTGGCGTGGTTGATCTAACTCTTCATGAAACAGCAATGGAGAAATCTGACTGGTCAACGCTTATTTGTTTTGCGGGTCGGGGTCCAGGAGAAGTATTCACGAGCAATGGGCGTAAGGTCGTCGGCATCAGCCAGCGCAGAACTCGCGAGTGGGTGCGTTTTCAAATAGTTGTATCGCTTGCTTGGAGACCAGAGATTTTGTTGGCTCTCATCAATGTGCCCAAACCGAATCTTGAGGACATTTTTCACTGTGGTAGCGACATTTCTCTTGATGCTCATCTCGTGGGGCAAGCACTGTTTGATGCACTAGAAGAAAGGCTCAGTATCAAGGGGCAATAGTTGTCGTCGGAGGAATAGTCGTCGGAGGAGTTGTGATCTTGCATCCGTCAATGGCTTTGACCGGGGGATACGGGTTGACTGCCGCTCCACCGTAGGGATGATATTCGAAGTGTAAGTGGGGTGTTGAACTGCTGCCGGTACTGCCGACATATCCAATGACTTGTCCGGCCACGACTTCGGATCCGACACCGATGCCATCGGCGAAGGTGGAGAGGTGGGCGTAGTAAAAGTACGTTCCGTCAGCCGCCGTGAGGGTGATTGTGTTGCCCCCCAAGGATCCGACACGGTCAAAAGATTGGCGCGAAATTCTTCCGTCGTTGGCAGCGTAGAGCGGTGTGCCTGACTTGGCGATGATGTCGACACCTTCGTGCTGACGACCACCAGAGCGGGGTGCTTGCCATGTGTCACCGAACCAGCACGGCCCAAGAACTGGAAAGACAGCCACTGTTATTGCAGGTGGCGCAGGTGGCGCTGTAGTTGGAGGCACTGATGTATTGGTCGTTGGGACGCTGGTGACGATCCGTCCTGGAATAACTCCGAGAGCGAGGGCCGTCAAGAGATTGACGATTCCGGTAGCAGCAAAACCCTGAGTCGTTTGGTATGTGGCGATTGCCTTTTGTGTGGCAGGCCCAAACTTTCCGTCTGCGCCACCAGGAAATGTGATCGCAGCGCTGATCAGGAGTGTCTGCATCGTTGCCACAGATGAACCAGAGTCACCCAATTTCGGGAGAGCAGGTCCAGCCACAAGTCCAAGAAGTTGAGCGGTAAGTTGATCAACAATGCCCGTCGAGGTAATTTGTAATGCAGTTTGAAATTCCTTGATTGCCGCTGTCGTGGCAGGTCCAAACTTGCCATCCGCGCCGCCTCGAAGAGCGACTCCAGAGGTCAGCAAAGCTTTCTGGAGAGTCTTGACGTTTTCACCTGTTTGACCCACAGCGGCGAATACGGCAACGATCGGCACAGTCGTTGTGGTGGTTGTCGTCGTCGTTGTCGGCGCAACTGTCGTGGTTGTCGTTGTCGGCGCAACTGTCGTGGTTGTCGTTGTCGGCGCAACCTTCGTGGTAGTCGTGGGTTTGGCACTGAGGCGTTTGCTTCCGGGAACGAGGCCAAGAGCGATAGCGGTCGTGAGGTCCACGACACCGGTGACGTTGATGCCATGAGATGTTTGGAATGCTGTAATTGCCGCTGCTGTTGCGCCGCCAAAAATCCCGTCTGCGCCGCCCCTAACAGAAATTGATGAATTAATCAGTGCCTGCTGGAGTCGGGTGACTGCGATGCCGCGTTGTCCGCGCTTCGGCAACGTTGGGATTGGTCCAAGTCCCAGCAAGTAAGCAGTTGTTGAATTGAGTTTTCCATTGCGGATCAATTCGTTGTTGGATTGGAAAGTTTTCAGAGCTTTGCGGGTCACTTTGCCGAAGATGCCGTCAGCGCCACCCTTGACAGCCACGCCGCGGTTGATCAGTGCCTTTTGAAGGGCAACAACCGCTGATCCCTTAGCTCCAAATTTCAAACTGGATTGAATGGAGAGGTGACTTCGGGAATTTTTACCCGTCTGGGAGGGGGGAACGGAATGGGCATTGGCCACGGGAGAAAAGACCAGCACAGAGATGAGCATGGTCACGCTAAAAAACCAGATCTGTCGAACTGGGTGCCGAGGGGCGCTGTTCTGCGAGTAGGTGGTCGTTATTGGCACGCAGAGGTATCGGCAGGTTGGGGGAGGAACCTTGAGGACATTTCCGAATTTCTCAAGGAATCACCGAAAATTCGGAAAAAAGTGGCTATTTGGACCTGCTAGTAAAAAAAAAATGAAAAAGTGGCGCGAATAGGGGAAATATGGTTGACAAAGGGGGTCTGTGGGGTACAGAGTGGAGGAAATAGGGATGAGGTGGAGGCAGAGACCACCCCATCAGATATCTGAAACACAGCGAGAGGCAGCAAGTTGGACGGTTTTGTCGGACGTTTTGAGCGACAGCTCGACCCCAAAGGTCGCGTTGCTCTTCCGGCGACCTTTCGAAACCGACTTGAACCTCGCTGCTATCTCTTGCTCGGCGATGACAAGTGCATTGGAGTGGTGACCGACGCCGAGTCAAAGTTGCGTGCTGAAGAAATGACCGCCGCAGTGAAAAAAGGTGAGCGAACACGGGCCGAATTGCGCGCATTGGCCGTGAACATGATTGAAGTTCAAGTTGATGCGCAAGGTCGAATCACCATTGACGAGAATTTGCGTCAGTACGCCGGCTTGAGCGTCGGTGCCAAGGTTGTGGTGTCGGGGGCCTTTGACTCGGTTGAAATCTGGGAGCCAGCGCGTTTCGAGCGCATGCTCAACGCCGGGCAGCAGGCCATCGGTGGCGATGAAGAATGATCGACGCATCCCTGCCGATTTTTGAGCACCAACCAGTCATGCTCCGCGAGATCACAGAGATTTTCGGTCATGTTCCCGATGGTTTTGTGCTTGACGCCACTTTGGGGGGAGCGGGCCATGCCACTGCTCTTTTAACCGCCCACAGTGGGCTCAAGATTTTGGGACTTGATCGAGATCCAGTTGCGCTATCTGTGTCGCAAGAACGCTTGGCAACTTTCGTTGGACGAGTTGTGACGCAACATCGTCGGTTTGATGATTTGGAGGCAGCGATGAACCAGGCGGGAATCGCCGAGCTTTCGGGAGCCTTATTTGATCTTGGGGTCTCCTCGCATCAACTTGACGCTGGCGACCGAGGTTTTTCCTACCGCCAAGAGGCCATGTTGGATATGCGCATGGACACGACTGAAGTCACGACCGTATCTGACATCGTCAATACCGCCACAGAGCAAGAGTTGGCGCGAATCCTTCGCGATTATTCCGACGAACGCTTTGCTGGGCGTATCGCTCGAGGGATCATCGCTGCCCGCCCGATTCAAACAACAGTTGAACTAGCTGACATTGTGGCCTCGTCGATACCCGCACCTGCTCGCCGGCGTGGCGGACACCCTGCCAAGCGCACTTTTCAAGCACTGAGGATTGCTCTCAACAAAGAACTCGAGATTCTTCCTGATGCCTTGGACTCGGCCATTCGTCGGACCCAAAGTGGTGGGCGAGTTGCAGTCTTGTCGTATCACTCGGGCGAGGACCGAATCGTCAAATCAAGGTTTCGACAACATGCCACAGGCGGTTGTGAATGCCCAGTTCATTTACCCTGTGGTTGCGGCGCCGTGAGGACGGTGCGTTTGGTGCGCTCTGCCACCAAACCATCAGCTGATGAGCAGATCATGAATCCGCGTAGCACATCGGCGCGTTTACGAGTCGTTGAGGTCATCTAATGGCTCGTCCGCTCAGTGCTCCACAGAAGCGTTCCCCTGCAGCAAAGCCGGCGCAGCGCGTCTCGCCGAAAAAGGTCACGACTCGGACGGCGAAACAACGCCAAGATGCCAAGAAACCCCGACTCCGGCGGGTTACTTCGCTACCTGGCGTGACAACAAAGACGCGCCGTGTCGTCGTTATTGGAACTTTGTTGGCTGGTCTTGTTATCGCCTTCATGCTCATCGTCGTGATCTTTCAGACACGAATTGCTGAAAGGCAATTAGGGATCGACAAAGTGGAGTCGCAGATTTCGATTGAGCGCGGGCGCTACGACGCATTGCGCCTTGAACGGTCAAGTTTGCGTAACCCGCAGCGATTAGTGGCTGAGGCCACGGCGATGGGAATGGTTCCTGGTCAGGGGACCGACTTCACTGCCGTGGATCCAATGACAATGGCTCTCGTTCTTGTGTCTACTGGCGGAGTCGATCCAAAAATCCTTGCGATTTCTCATGACCCATTTGAAAACTATGGTGCCGTGAAAGCCACAGTTGGGGATCGCCCGTGACGACTCGGCGACCAGTCCCAACTCGCACGAGAACCAAAGTGCAGTCTTCGCGTTCTGCTCAAGGCCGAGCATCGGCTAAGCC
>CALGTP010000695.1 GCA_937902105.1 uncultured Actinomycetes bacterium | reverse complement strand
CGTCATTCGGGTCCAGGAGGAGCGGCATGAGTATCGCTTCTCGTTTTCTTAGGTCAAGTTCGCAGGAATCACATGGTCTGTCAATTGAACCAATGCGCCGTCGCCACCTCGGCGATATTTTGAAGATTGAAGAGCAGGTTTATCCCAAGCCGTGGACTTCGGGGGTTTTCTCCAGCGAAATTGATCTTGTTCGTCGTGGTGAGCGCTTTTACATTGTGGCTAAAGAAAAAAATCAATTAGTTGGTTATGCCGGCTTGATGTTTGTGGTGGACGAAGCGCACATCAGCAATATTGCTGTTGATCCTCAGCGCCGACGAGAAGGTATCGGGAAATACTTATTGTTTCATCTCATTGAGCAAGCGATTGCTCGGGGTGCGCAGGCCCTCACTCTTGAGGTGCGTGCCAGCAATACATCTGCCCATGCGCTGTACCGTATTTTTGGTTTTGCTCCGGCAGGTATTCGGCAGCGTTATTATGAAAATACTGAAGATGCTCTTGTGATGTGGGTGCATGATATTCAAAGTGCCGAATATCGCCTGCGCTTAAACACACTTGGTGGTGGGCAATGAGCAACTTTGCGAATCTTGTCGTTGATGAATCGACGGTGATTTTGGCGATCGAAACTAGTTGTGATGAAACTGCCGCGGCGATTGTGATGGGTGGCAAGGATGTTCTGAGCAGTGTCGTGAGCACCCAAATTGATCTTCACGCGCAATACGGCGGCGTAGTCCCAGAGATCGCTGGTCGAGCGCACTTGGACTTGCTGAACCCTGTCATCGCTCAAGCTATTCGTGAATCCGGAATTGATGACAGCCGAATCAATGCGGTAGCAGCAACTCATGGTCCTGGCTTGATTGGCGCATTATTGATTGGCGTTTCGGCAGCCAAAGCCCTCGCTCTCACGTGGGAGGTTCCGTACATTGGTGTGAATCACCTTGAGGCCCATCTCTATGCGGGTTTATTAGAAGACCCAACCTTAGAGATGCCGTTAGTTGTGCTACTCGTGTCGGGTGGTCACACGATGCTCATTGAGATGCGCGGTCATGGTCAATATAAGTTGTTAGGTCGCACAATTGATGATGCCGCTGGCGAAGCCTTTGACAAAGTAGCGCGTTTTCTCGGACTCGCATATCCGGGTGGACCAGCGATTGATGCCATTGCCCGCACTGGTGATCCGCAGACGATTAGTTTTCCCAGAGCGATGATGCACGATGGCTTGGATTTCAGTTTCAGCGGATTAAAAACATCTGTCATCAACTATGTGCGCAATAACCCAGCGGCTAACACCGCCGATGTGGCAGCTTGCTTTCAAGAAGCTGTCGTGGATGTCTTGGTCAGTAAATCGCGTAAGGCTGCTGATCTCATTGGCGCAAAAGGTCTAGTTCTCGGTGGAGGGGTAGCGGCAAACTCTTTGTTGCGGGAACGCTTCATGGAGATGTGCGAGAGCGACGGGCGTCGGGGGTTGCTGCCAAGTCGGGCGATGTGCACTGATAATGCGGCGATGATTGGTAGTGCGGCCTGGTATCGCTGGCGCAGTGATGGTCCAACAACTCTCGATAGTGGAGCATTTCCAAATCTGCGTTTGCCATTGCTTGATTCAACTTGGGCACGAGGAAAGAATTGACTCAATGACTCTTCCCTTGAAACCCCTGAAAATTGGTCATCTCGCGTTCTCATCGCCGATTGTTTTGGCACCCATGGCTGGTGTCACGAATGCGCCTTTTCGGACTTTGTGCCGTGAGTTTGCTCCTGGTCTGATGTACGTCAACGAAATGGTGATGGCCACAGCATTAGTACACGGCAGCGCGAAGACTGAGCGGATGGTCACTTTCGCTGCTGACGAGTCACCGCGAAGTTTGCAGTTATATGGCAGCGACCCAGTGATGTTGGCGCGGGCCGTGACAAAACTCGGTGAGGCTGGAGCCGTGGATCATATTGATATGAACTTTGGTTGCCCAGTCGCCAAGGTGACGCGCAAAGGTGGTGGGGCGGCAGTACCCGCTAAACCAAATTTGTTGCGCGCGATTATGCGCGGTGCGGTGAAGGCGGCAGCGCCTTATGGCATCCCTGTGACGGCAAAGTTTCGCATTGGAATTGATGAAGACCTGATCACTTATCTACACACCGGATTGATTGCTGAAGAAGAAGGCATTGCATCAATCGCCCTTCATGCGCGAACTGCCGAACAGCATTACAGCGGTACTGCGCGTTGGGATGCGATCGCAGAACTGAAGCAAGCCGTGACATCAATTCCTGTTTTGGGTAACGGAGACATCTGGACGGCTAGTGATGCACTGCGGATGATTGAGGCCACGGGATGCGATGGCGTTGTCATCGGTCGGGGTTGCCTTGGTCGACCATGGTTGTTCGCTGATCTTGTCGCCGCATTCGCAGGTGGTGAGGTTCTGCCTCCACGAAATCTTGGTTTTGTTGTCGAGGTGATGAAGCGCCATGTGCGTTCGCTGGCCGAACATTTCGGGGCCGACGATATTGGTTCAACTCGCGGTGTGCGCGATTTTCGTAAACATGTGTCGTGGTATCTCACTGGTTTCCCTGTCGGAGGCGAGGTTCGCCATCGTCTCGCAACGGCTGACTCGATCCTTGCTATTGACGATTTACTTGACGAGATGGTCTCCATTCACGGAAGTCATTTGACCGTTGTTGAAGGTGGAGAATATTTGCGTCGTGGCAAGACAAGTGGTCCGATTCGGGTGGCTCTGCCTGATGGATATCGCGGTTGTTTGAATGACATGGTCGTACCCGATGACAACGATGTGATGGCGATCTCCGGCGGATGAACGGAATTTTTCTCTAGTGGACATCATCCTTGGATCAGCTTCTCCGCGTCGTCTTGAGTTGCTGCGTGCGGTTGGCATTGAACCGCGGGTGTTGGCACCTGATATCGATGAATCGGTACTGCACGGGGAAAACGCGCAGGAATATGTACGCCGATTAGCGGCAACAAAACTTGATGCTGTGATGCGGTCCGCCGGGGCAGTGGGGGTTGGCACGATTGTGATTGCCGCTGACACCACGGTTGAGATTGACGAAGCGATCTTGGGTAAACCAGATGACAATCATCAGGCGGTAGCGATGCTGAGATCATTGAGTGGTCGCCAGCATAGGGTTCATACGGGTCTTGCCGTAGCGGTGGCGGGGCCAGGATGTCGCGGAGTTGAGTGGCAGGGCCATGTCGAGGTGGTGACCTCGCGAGTTTGGTTTAGGACTCTGACGCAAAGCCAGATCGCCGAGTATGTGGCAACTGGTGAGCCGAGTGATAAGGCTGGGGCATACGCGATTCAGGGAGGTGGGGCTCTCTTTGTTGACCATTTTGACGGGTCGATAGATGCCATTATTGGCCTTCCGATAGAGCGCCTGCAGGAAATTTGTGCGGGTTTGGGGCAGAGGTTGGGCTAGGGGCGATCTGACCAACTTTTCGACCCTGTTGGGGGCGCGGGCGGTTGCTAAGGCGCAGGCATCCCCATAGCATTGGCACTCGGCAGGTGTGAGTGCTAACTCGCCCTTGCCACTAACTATCAACCCAACTATCTAGCCACGGAGGCTTGAATCATGAACCTGAAGCCCCTCGATGATCGCATCGTGGTACGGCCCAATGAAGCCGAGGAGCGCACTGCTTCCGGATTCATCATCCCCGATACCGCCAAAGAAAAGCCACAGCAAGGCGTCGTCCTCGCAGTTGGACCCGGTCGCTGGAGTGACGATGCTGGAAAGCACCACCCACTCGACATCAAAGTAGGCGACACCGTGTTGTACTCCAAGTACGGCGGCACCGAAGTCACTGTTGAGAGTGCAGATCTTTTGATCCTCACCAGCCGTGACGTTCTTGCCATCGTCGGCAAGTGAGGTTGTAACACATGTCGAAACTGCTGAAATTTGACGAGGAAGCGCGTCGCGCCCTCGAAGCGGGCGTCAACAAGTTGGCCGATGCCGTTCGAGTAACTCTCGGACCAAAAGGTCGCAACGTTGTGCTTGATAAGAAATTCGGTGCACCCACCATCACGAACGACGGTGTGTCCATCGCTAAAGAAATCGAACTTGAAGACCCATTTGAAAATATGGGTGCTCAGTTGGTGAAGGAAGTTGCTACTAAGACCAACGATGTGGCCGGCGACGGCACCACCACCGCAACTGTGCTCGCACAGGCGATGGTGCACTTTGGTCTGCGTAACGTCACCGCTGGCGCAAACCCGATGGGTCTCAAAAAAGGTATCGAAAAAGCGATTGCAGCTGCTGTTGAAAGCATCAAGCAGTTGTCGCAGAAGGTTGAAGACAAGGCTCAGATTGCCAGCGTTGCAACCATCTCGGCTGCTGACTCGGCTATTGGCAATGTCATCGCTGATGCCATTGACAAAGTCGGTAAAGACGGCGTTGTCACCGTTGAAGAGAGCAACACTTTCGGTATTGAACTCGACTTCACTGAGGGCATGTTGTTCGACAAGGGTTACTTGTCGCCTTACTTCGTGACCGATGCTGAGCGTCAAGAAGCCGTCATCGACGATGCATACATCCTGTTGTACGGCTCGAAGATCTCCACCGTTCAGGCGCTTTTGCCAGCACTCGAAGCAGTGATGAAGACGGGCAAATCGCTGGTCATCATTGCTGAAGATATTGAGGGCGAAGCTTTGGCCACTCTCGTGGTGAACAAGATCCGTGGCACATTTACCTCGGTCGCAGTCAAGGCTCCTGGTTTTGGCGATCGTCGTAAGGCAATGTTGCAAGACATGGCCGTGCTTACTGGTGGCCAGGTCATCAGCGAAGAAATCGGCTTGAAGTTGGAGAACATCACTCTTGATCTTCTCGGTCGTGCCAAGCGCGTCATCGTGACTAAAGACGAAACCACCATTGTTGATGGTGCTGGAGAAAAGTCTGACGTTGAAGGTCGCATCAATCAGATCAAAGCCGAAATCGAAAACACAGATTCCGACTGGGATCGTGAAAAACTGCAAGAGCGTTTGGCCAAGTTGGCTGGCGGCGTGGCCTTGATCAAGGTTGGCGCAGCCACCGAAGTTGAGCTCAAGGAAAAGAAGCACCGCATCGAAGACGCCATTTCGGCGACCCGTGCAGCGATTGAAGAGGGCGTTGTGCCTGGTGGCGGAACCGCATTATTGCGTGCCCGTGCTGCGGTCAAAGCAGTCGTCGATTCGTTGACTGGCGATGAGGCCACTGGTGCTCGCACCGTGTGGGAAGCCCTTGATGCTCCAGCTCGCAATATCGCCGACAATGCCGGCATGGAAGGCGCCCTTGTGGTGCAGCGAGTTGAAGCAGAGACTGGTTCCATCGGACTCAATGCCGCGACTGGTGAATATGTTGACCTTGTCAAGGCCGGCATCATCGACCCAGCAAAGGTCACGCGTGCTGCCTTGCAGAACGCTGGTTCCATTGCAGCGTTGGTTCTGACCACTGAATGTCTCGTCGTCGACAAGCCTGAAAAGGGCGGCGCTGGCGGAGGCATGGGCGGCGGAATGCCTGGCGGTATGGGTGGCATGGGCGGAATGATGTGACCTGAGGGTCGCACTACGACTACTGCAACGCAATGAAATGTGAAAGGCCGGTGGAGAAATCCACCGGCCTTTGCAATTCACGCTTCGGCGTCATTGCGACTTGGATGACTCTTCTGATGTGAGACGAATCTGCCAACTAGTCTGTCCTTATGCCTTCTGCAACAAAGCGTCCATTTTGGTTGCACCAATTGGCCGAGTACATCGTGGGTGGAGCACTGCTGGCCACCGGTCTGCAAAGCAGCGAACCAATCGTGCCAGTGATCGTTGGTCTACTGATCATCGTCAATACGGCTGTCGTGGATGCTCCTTTCGGCGCATTTCGGTGGGTGAATCGCCGACTTCATCGCATGCTTGACTACACGGTCTTGGCTATTGCTGTCGTTTCTTGCGCGGCACCAAACCTCGATAACGCCACACGCCTTGTGCAAGTGATGATTGTTCTGGTGCTGGCCATCGTCATTACCCAAACCAACTATTCACCCAAAGTGCAGCGCACTAAGCAGGAGATGTCGGCAACCCCCGACGGCAAGGCCGACGAGTTGAGCCGTATAGCGGGGCGAAGCGCAGGCACCCTGGCAAGTAAAATTCGTGATAAGACTCGCCAACTAAAAGAGACGTGAGAAGTACCCGTGAAAAACAAGATCCTCAAAACCCCACTTAAAGGCACCGATAAGGGTGCGGTCAAACCGCGACGAGTGCAGTTGGGCGAGGGTGCTGGAGTAGTGATCTGGACCGATGCCATCGGTACTGGTTCGTATGCGGCGACGGTACTTAAGGGTGGACGAGTCGAAATCGTGGATTTTGATGGGACGGCAAGACTGTTTGAAGCGGTCACGAACCATGAGGCGCTTTTCTCACTGCTCATTGCGCAGACGAGCATCTCCATGGAAACCCCAATGCATGTCATCTTTTGTGAAAAATTCACGCACAAGAAAGTTCGGGCTATCGTTCGCCAGATTCATCATCTAGTTGGACGCGAACGATTTGAGAACTCATCAATTGATATGCGCTGGAGCGATGGTCGCGCCAAAGCTCAAGACCTCTTTGACTGAGGCTTTCTCATCTGGTGGCGTAAACTCTTGCTATGTCCTCCACCTTTGAACGTCCCGCCGCTGACCTGAACAAGATCTTAAGCGCATGGGATGAATGGGAGCGCGGAGAAGAAGCACCCGGCAAAACTATGACCAATATGAAAAAAGCCGGACTTGCAGAGATCCTGAAAGAACTACAAGAATCTGGCTGGAAGCCAACTCCACCCGCCTGATTCATCATGACTACAGGTTCCATACGTCGTACGGGGGGCACCCAACGTATTCCTGCTCCGCACTCTCGCCACGATGCAGGAAAGCCACTGTGGGACAATCGCTCAGTTGAATTTTCTCTGGACTCTCTGATGAGAACTGTCGCTGATCGCGCTGAACCATTAGGCGCCATTTCCTCCCCGCGACCTGATGAGCGGATCTCCTCAGTGTTGGCGTTATTGGCGCCTGGCCCTAACGGTGCTGAAGTGTTGCTCACTCGCCGTTCATCGTCACTCAACAATCACAGTGGAGAGATGAGTTTTCCCGGAGGGCGAGTTGATGAAGGTGAAAGTATTATTGAGGCTGCATTAAGAGAAACGCACGAAGAGGTCGGAATTGATTCTTCACTGATCACGGTTCATGGTCGATTGAGTGCACTATCAACATTCGTCAGTCGCAGTTACATTGTTCCGATTGTGGCGTCAGTTGAATATAAACCTGAACTAACGCTTTGTGATTCCGAAGTTGAACGAGCAGTGTGGGTGCCGCTAGTAGAACTTGTACGTAGTGATACTTTCTCCTGGGAATGGTGGTCATTCTCAACAGCGGAGTTATCAACTAACCGCCCAATGTTTTTCTTTCATCTTGATGATGAAACCGTGTGGGGGGCTACAGCGCGAATCTTGCATGAACTTTTGTGCGTTCTACATCGGGTAGAAGTTCTCGAACTGCCGAATTGGTAGATGATCCGATGAGTATGTTCCAGTTGCGGAGGCTGGATTTTGAGGACGTTGCATGGATTTTTGAGGCCTGTCAGGATGAAAGTATCCAACGTTGGACGAGGGTACCCCGACCATATTCGCTCGAAGATGCAGAGTGGTTTGTTGAAGAAGAGCCGGAATTTGTGACCATGGTGATCGAAGATCCCGATACGTTGACACCTCTAGGTTTAGTGAGCATTCACGAAATTGATCAGGTGACAGGTGAGGCCGAGATTGGTTATTGGGTGGCCCCTTGGGGTCGGGGCATGGGCGCGGCGGCCTCGGGTATCAGATTACTGATCGCGACGATCAAACCTGACGACAACATTCGGTCACTGGTCGCCTACGTCGCTCAAGAAAATATTGCTTCGTGCAAAACCATTGAACGAGCAGGTTTCACAGAGGTTGAACGCGAGTGGGGAAAAGCACGTGAATTTCTTTCGGAAGTAATGTCCATTAAGTTCTCTCGGATATTGCCCTGACAATGAACTAGTGCGACAGTCTGCTAAAGAGACGAACTGTGCGGAAAAAAACTTGCGCCCAAGCACGACAGATCGGGCGATCCCATATTGAACGTGTGCGACAGTGAGCAAACATGTCGGAGCGAAAGCGTTCGTCAATCCGCAACCTGTTGGCACTGTTCCACCAACGAGAATAATGTTCAGCGGTTGGCGTGCAAAAGTGTTTAGGGAGACGAGCGAAACACGAATATTTCTTGTCCAAAAGTTTGTAATTGCGGTAGGCAAAGTCATGTCGTTCGCAAGCCTGAGCGAAATCAAAACTTCGCCCGGTGCTGCCAATGATCGGGGCCGAGCAAAGGTCACTTGATTGATCAAACCATCCAAGCATTGCTGATTTGCTATGCAAGGTCTCAATGAATGCGGGTAACGAGGTATTGAAGACCAGAGTTTCCAAATATTGTGAATCTCTCCCAGAATCAGGATCAAGCGATGGGGCGGCGAGGAAACTCGTCACCGCGACGAGGAGACTGAGGCCCAAGCCCATGTCACCCTCCTATGTTTTTGGCCACTTATGCGGCACTGCTAGCACCAATGTGGCGCAGCAGAGTCGATGTACGGCGAAGTGTTCTGCTCAGTCAAGGGTTGGGTAGGTGGCGACGATCTGATTGATCAAGAGACCCATTTCGACGGCGCCAACAGCGGCCTCATCACCCTTATTGTCGACTCCTAGCCCGGAGCGGTCGATGGCTTGTTGATTGTTCTCAACAGTTAAGACACCAAACATCACTGGGATGCCGGTATCAAGTTGGGCATTCTGGATTCCCCGGGCACATTCACCGGCTACAAATTCGAAATGCGATGTATCTCCACGAATGACTGCACCGAGGGTCACGATCGCATCAAAATTTCCGGAGGCGGCAAGACTGATTGCTGCCAAAGGAACTTCAAATGCGCCAGGAACCCAAATAATTTCGATGTTTGAGGTTGGGACACTGCAACGCTTCAGCCCACGCAATGCACCAGCGAGAAGTTCATTCACGATATGGTCGTTGAATCGGGCACACACGATGCCGATACTCAATTCCGACCCGTCAAATGAGTCCGGCATTGTCTGACTGCTCTGGATTCTTGTCATGGCTGAACTCCTTGCGTTGTTGAAGAAATAGTTTCTGGTAGATCGAGTAGATGACCCATGCGATCGCGCTTGGTTTGGAGATACTTAAGATTTTCCTCTGTTGGTACTGGGTTGAGTGCGACACGCTCGACAACTTCGAGACCATAACCCTCGATACCACCATATTTCGCTGGGTTATTGGTGATCAGGCGGAGTTTGTGAGCACCCAGATCTGCGAGGATTTGAGCGCCAACACCGTATTCCCGACTATCGACCGGTAGACCTAATTCGGTATTGGCATCCACGGTGTCGAGACCACCGTCTTGCAATGAATACGCACGAATTTTGTGGGCGAGACCAATGCCGCGACCTTCATGACCACGAAGATAAACAACGATGCCGCGACCTTCGCTTGCAATCAGCGCCATCGCGGACTGAAGCTGAGGGCCACAATCGCAGCGTCGACTGGCAAATACATCGCCTGTGAGACATTCACTATGGACACGAACAAGAATGGGATTTGCATCCTGAATATCGCCCATAGAAAAAGCCAAATGCTCGGTGTCATCAATATCGCTACGAAATGCGGTACATGTGAAGTTTCCCCAATTGGTGGGAACCTGGGCTTGACCCATGCGGGTCACCAACTTCTCGTTGTGTCGGCGGTACTTGATGAGTTCGGCGATACTCGACAACAACAAGTTGTGTTCTCGACAAAACTCAATGAGCTGTGGTAGGCGCGACATTGAGCCATCTTCGTTGGTGATTTCGCAAATGATTCCCGCTGGTTCGAGACCAGCCATGCGTGCCAGGTCAACAGCAGCTTCGGTGTGTCCGGCGCGCTTGAGAACGCCACCTTCGCGTGCTCGCAGCGGGAAGATATGACCTGGTCGGGCGAAGGAAGCGAAGGTTGCTGATGGATCGGCCAGGGCGCAGAGTGTGGCGGAACGATCCGATGCGGAAATACCAGTAGTGGTTCCTTCGATCATGTCCACGGAAACTGTGAAAGCTGTGCGATGGCTCTCCGTATTGTGCTCAACCATGAGTGGAAGCCTCAACTCATCGCAGCGTTCGCCACTCAATGGGGCAACAACGAGACCTGATGAGTGGCGGACAATAAAAGCGATTTTTTCTGGTGTCGCGAATTGGGCGGCCATGATCAGGTCCCCTTCATTCTCGCGATCTTCATCATCAACCATGACAATCATTTCACCGCGACCAATCGCTGCTATGACATCGTCAATTGCTGCGAACTTAAAGTCATCACTCATGCTGTCTCCTTATATTTTTGGGGGTTTTTATCAATCACGATTTCAATGTCCTCACCAAGTAGGCGGGTGCTGACAATATTGGCGCGCCAAAGTTCTTGCATCGTTGCTGCTCCAGCACCGCGAAAAAGTGGAACACCATCGTCGCCTCCCATAAATGCTGGGGCGACATACAGCACATAACGGTCAACGAGGTTCTCTCGATGAAAAGAAGCAGCCACGCTGGCTCCACCTTCAACCATCACCTGTAATACATTTTCTCGACCAAGCAGATCAAGGAGTTCTGGCAAGCCCGCCGTCCACTCTGTGCAAGGTTGGACTTTGGCATGAGTGGGAGCCGAACCCAAAACGATGCGGCGCGGTGAAGGGCCAGCAACGAGGCGTGTGGTCAGCGATGGATCATCGGAGCGTACTGTTTGGGCTCCAACAACGATGGCGTCACTCTCAGCGCGCAGGCGATGTGCCTCAATTCGCGCTTGTTCTCCAGTAATCCATTGGCTTGAACCATCAGCTGCCGCCGTTCGACCATCGAGAGTCATCGCCAACTTCAGGACAACAAATGGATGGCCCGTCGTGCGGTGATGGATATAAGCATGTAGTTGTTCGCGCACCTGCTCAGCGCACGATCCAACTTGCACATCAATATTCGCTGCTCGCAGGGCAGTGAAACCTTGACCAGAGACGCGCGGGTCAGGATCGGTGATTGCGCTGACGATGTGCGTCACGCCAGCGGCGATGAGTGCTTCGGTACACGCTCCCGTTCGCCCTTGATGGTTGCATGGCTCAAGTGTGGTGTACACGGTTGCACCGCGGGTATCTGCACCAGATGCGTGAGCAGCATCGAGGGCAACGATCTCGGCATGGCGCGAGCCGGGTGGCTCGGTGGCGCCTTCAAAAACTTGGCCATCAGATGTCACGAGTACGCAGCCCACCCATGGATTTGGGGATGTATGCAAACGCGCTGACGTGGCAAGTTCGATTGCTCTGTCCATATATGCGGTGCTGGTCATGTGGGCTGTCATCTTTGGAGTTATGACCTCTTGCGGGGATCCAATGACAGCGGCGCGGTACACACAGCACCCAGCGTGCAACGGGCACCCTCACAAGAGCGCCCATGGCATAGCCAAGACCGTTATATACCCGTGCTCCCATCCGGACTTTGACCGTCGGCTCTGGGTTCACACCAGATCGGCCGATGAAGGAGTTTCCTCTTCCAAAGGTTCGCGGGCTTTAACCGCCGGTTGGGACTTACACCCAAACCCCGCACGGGGTGTTTGTTCAATTGTCCTAAAAGCCTAGGCCAAACTGCTCAACAAACCCCAAGCCGACATCGCATGTTGGGCGTGGGTGGTACGTCCACCGATCGAAAAACGCAGGACACTGCGCCCTTCAAGGACGGTTCGTGTGAAAAATACCGAGCGAGTGGCATTTGCCGCTTCTATCAGCGCATCTGTACGCGCGTCACCGTCTTGTGGTGACTCTCCACGGAGGCGAATACACAACAAATTAAGGGGGTGTGGAGCCATGATTTCGAAACGATGGTCCTGGGCGACAAGGTCCGCCAACTCTTGTGTGATCTGGACATGGCGACAAATGATTTCCTGGAAAACGGCGGTGCCGTCGCAGCGGATTGCAAACCATAATTTGAGGGAACGAAATCGCCGCCCGAGGGGAATCTGCCAATCGCGATAGTCGATCGCCGCTCCAGTTTCGGCGGCAGCAGAGCGCAAGTATTCGGGCAAGATACTGAGTGCGCCAAGTAATGAGGCTCGGTCCTGTGTCCAAAATAAATCGCAGTCGAAGTTGACCCCCATCCATTTATGGGGATTGGTGCAATAACTATCGGCGAATTCAAGACCATCATTGACCCAGCGATGTTCTTCGGCAAGCGCGGCGATGCCGTGCATCGCGGCGTCTACATGGAGCCACAGATTATGGCGCTGGGTAATGGCCCCGATTGCAGATGTTGGATCAAATGCACCTGATGATGTTGTGCCGTGAGTACTGCACACCCAGAACGGAATCAAGCCTGCCCCCTGATCGGCGAGGATCTGTGCCTCAAGTGCATCAACGACCATGGCAAATGAGGTGTCATGTTCAATGATGCGAATGTTCTGTGTCCCAATACCAGCGATCCGTAAACCTTTTTCAATACTGCTGTGCGATTGTGATGTGCAGTAGGCGACAAGCTTTGTTGTGTCCCCGTCTTTGTTCACCTGACCCTCAGTGATCCGCCAACGAGCAGCAAGAATTGATGACAGAGTTGCTTCACTTGCTGAACCTTGAATGACTCCACCGCCGCATGCTGTAGTGCTACGAAAACTCTCAGGCAGACCAAGTAGTTCTTGCATCCAATCAAGCATCAAGGTTTCAACTTCGGTACATGCCGGTGATGACAGCCAACTCATACCTTGAACTCCGAGACCGGCAGTTAAGAGATCGGCGAGTATTGACGGATAGGACGAGTTACCTGGAAAAAAAGCGAAGAAGTTTGGGTGCTGCCAGTGGGTGAGTCCAGGAATGATGATGTTGTTGACATCGGCGAGCACAGATTCGAAAGATTCGGGCGCAGTTGGGGGATGGGCAGGTAACTGATGACGCACATCGCCGGGTTGCACATCGGCAGTAACTGGGCGTTCTTCGATTGTTTCTAGGTATTGGGCAATCAACTCGATGACGGCTTGACCATTGGCACGGAACTCTTGGGCATCCATAACTCTTTACGCTAGAGCGTGGTGATGCCTTCAATACCTATCGTCTGAAACATGATGGGTACGGTATGGACATGCACGACGATGTAGATGCCCGCAGATTTCATGTTCATCGATCCTCGTTACGTGGTTTTGATCAGGCGTTTGTCTATGAAAAAGCTGAGCGAGGTTCTGGTGTGGCACTGCTCTGTGTACATGGATGGCCTGAAAGTAAACGGATTTTCTGGAAAGTCATAGCCCCATTTGCGGCTGCAGGATTTGATGTCATCGTGCCTGACCTGCGTGGCTTTGGTGACAGTGGTCAGCCGACTGACGGTTTCTATGACACGCCATCGCATTCCAAGGATATGTACTCGCTCGTGCACGATCAATTGGGTTATGACAAGGTTGTCGTTTTGGGTGGTGATCTAGGCGGACCCGTTATTCAAGACATGGCATTGCGTTATCCAGACTTCGTTGATCGTATGGTGTTATTCAACTCACCTTTGCCTTTTGATAAAGAGCGTATGGCTGGAATTGATGGCACGCGTGCGCC
>CALGTP010000694.1 GCA_937902105.1 uncultured Actinomycetes bacterium | reverse complement strand
AGTCCCTTGCCCCATCAACTGCACACTGAAATTTTAGGTTTATGATTATCTTACAAATTGATAAATAATGGTTCGACATAACGTTGTCCTCATCCTCAGGCTCAACATCGCTCTCCACACCGAAACTATCAGCAGAGTCCTTAGAACAATTGTGCCAACTAGCAGATAAGTGTCAGCAGACAACAACAGTTGGCTTGACTTGTCCTATTGCAAACCAAATAAAATACATTAAAAGTATAGGACAGCTTGAAGCAAGCATCATCTTCGACGGCAGGCGGCAACTCCTTCTTCGGCTCCTGCTTCGAAACCGCAGCCACCGCTGGCACCGAAGGACCTGGGAGGCAGGGGGTCGGTGGAATAGGGAGTGGGGAGAGGGGGATGTACGGGATGAGGAGGGAGTGTTTTTGAATTCATAATAAGAATGCCGTTGAAGGGCAAGGGGAAACTCAGACAACTACTGCAAGATTACCTAGCTGGCCCAAGCACAAACGGTCAACATGAAAATATAAAGGTGTTTTCAAACACCTTGCCTTTGCCTGATGTAACATTTTTGAGCTTCATGCCGGGCAACATGGTTGTTCCTGCACTTTGGGCCTTCTTATTGTCTGACCAGCAAGTTCCATACATCTCTCGGAATAACTGCCAGCACACCTCCGGCCCATAACCAGAAGCCTCACCTGCGTATACTACGTCGCCGCCATCACTGTTGTACATATCATAGACATGCCCGATGTCCTTGAGCTTGACTTCAAGACCCGATGCCACGTGCCGCAGCTGCATGCCAACCACCTCGTAGCCAACGAGCTCATCCTGTGACGGCTTCGATTCAGATACTTTTGCAGCAGACTCAGGGCCAGTTGAAGGCTTCATCTGACGCGTCAATCCGGAGGACATGGCCTTCTCGAACTCAAGGACAAATTCCGGCAAAGCAGACGGCGTGCCATTCTCAAGGGCCTTGGGCAGCAGATGGCCATAAGCGCCCATATCATCATTTGGTTGCTTTGTCCGAAGATAGGCCCTCATGTACCGGTGCACATCCTCAGGAGACCACCTCGTGTGTTCAAGGGGCCTGCCACGGCGGTTGTACTCAGCAGCTGTGACCTTGAGCATCTGATTCTTCGTCGACCTTAGATGCGATGGGCAGCGAACGCACTCATCAACAGACCCACCTCGAACAGTAGCAGCCAACAAAACAAGAAATACTGCACCAAGAGCGATCCAAGCTACTCTGGCGGATCTGACGGGACGAGGCCAAACATGAAGGTCACCAGCGAGAACAAGACTTCCCTTTCGTCCTTGAACTTCTTAAGCACAAGCCGCCCGGACCAAATATCATCGGCACTGTCGAACCAGTCGATGAAATGACAGTTCTCAGTTTATCGTGAACTGGGAAGCGAGTCGACACAACAACACGGACAGACAAAAAACTAAACTACAACTTAAGCTCCTGCGTTGAAATACAACTAAGACATCGTCAGCCATGGAACTCAACTTGGCCTGCTTGTACGTCTCCGTGATCACTCTCCGGCTGCTGGCTGAAGACGCCGATTTAGCTGCAGGTTTGGCGCGAGGATTGGCCGTCCTTTTAACCTTATCCTCCGGCTCCTCTGGCTCTAGCCCAATATTCTCTCCGCCTGGGTACCTTCACTGCTTAATTTGGAGAGGCCCATCAAAAACAATCCCCAAACACAAATACGAATACCAAACTTCAGCGCGCTAAGCTTTCAACCAGGCTACGACATGATGTCGACGTGGCCTGGCTTGTCCATCCGAGTAGTAGGAGTGAAATGAGCAGCCTGTGGACCGGCAGCAGCAGCATGGGCGGGCTTCTGCTGATCCAAAGGCATCTGTTTCAAAGGAGCTGCAGCTGGACACTGACTGCGGGCAAAAGAAGTCTCAAATAATCCTGATGCGCCTGAACACTGTGTAACTGCGGCTCGAGCAAGCAAGCCTAGAGCGATTATGTTCCATGTCTCCGGGCATGTCTCCATGTCGGTGTACAGTCAGTTACACCACCTGTGGGATGGCCACCGTTTTTTCTCTGAACTCCTTGTACCTACCAA